>NZ_JAQAHD010000015.1:0-128921 GCF_027871605.1 Agrobacterium sp. CFBP 3001 | reverse complement strand
CTGTGCGTCCGAAAACTGTGATGCTTTCATCGTCTTCCGTTCCTTTCCCAGCCAGGAAAATGCACCGGAAAACTCTAACCAAAAACGGTCCAGTTTGAAGGGTTCAGATCAAAACCATGAGGCTGATTGTCCGTTAGGGCGGACAGCTTGTCCGGATTATAGCTTCTTGTGCCGCATATGCCAAACATCTATTTCTGAGGACTACAAAGGAGATACAGCCATGAGCACTATCGAAAATACAGGAACCTTCAAGCTTGGCGATCATACGGTGCGCCGGCTGGGTTATGGCGCGATGCAGCTTGCGGGCAAAGGCGTGTTCGGCCCGCCGCGCGATCGTCGGGAGGCCATCGCCGTTCTGCGCGAGGCTGTGGACAGTGGCGTCAATCACATCGACACCAGCGACTTCTACGGTCCGCATGTCACGAACGAGATCATACGCGAAGCCTTGCATCCCTATGGCAGCAACCTGGTGATTGTGACGAAAGTCGGCGTAGTCAGGGGAGCTGACGCCTCGTGGAACGCGTCATTTTCGCGCGCCGGCCTGACGCAGGCCGTTCATGACAACCTCCGCAATCTTGGGCTCGATGTGCTCGATGTAGTGAACCTCCGCGCCATGTTCGACGTGCATGGTCCCGCCGAAGGCTCGTTGGATGAGCCGCTTCAGTTTCTGGCGGAGTTGAAGCAACAAGGCCTGATCCGGCATATTGGACTGTCTAATGTCACGGCCAAGCAGGTTGAGGAAGCCGGCAAGATCACCGAGATCGTCTGTGTGCAGAACCAGTACAACCTTGCGCATCGCCGGGACGAAGCCTTAATCGACACGCTCGCCTCTCGAGGCGTGGCCTATGTCCCGTTCTTTCCTCTTGGCGGCTTCTCACCGCTGCAATCCTCGACCCTGTCGAGCCTCGCCGCCCGGCTTAACGCCACGCCGATGCAGGTGGCCCTTGCATGGCTTCTCCAACGATCGCCGAATATTCTCCTGATCCCTGGCACTTCATCACGAGTCCATCTACGGGAAAACCTCGCAGCGGCCACGATAGAGCTTCCCTCGGAGGTACTGTCGGAACTGGATAATGTTGCTGCCTAATGCCGTTTGTTTAGATCTGAGGAACCTGTGAAGGTTGATGGTTCAGGGGATGTTCCAGTTCGTCTCAAACAGCTTGCCCATTTCAGCAGTTTTCAATTGTGTGGATCTGGACCGGCGTTATGAGTGAGGGTGGTGGTCTTTCCTGTCGCCCAAAGAAAGCTGCAATCGCACCAATGGCAGTCTGCACCTCGAAAGCGGGTCCTTGATCGATGATGATATCGATCAAGCCCTTTCGCAGCAACTGCCGTCTCTCGTCCGTCAATTCATGGGTGATGAACACTATTTCATTCGCTCGTCCTACAGCATCCACGGCATTCAGGACGGTTGATGCGCCAGCTGACGCATTGTAGATCCCGCGAATGGCGCTGTTGCGCTTCAAGGCGCTAAACACTAAGTCGCCAGCCAGTTCAGCCCGCTCATAGCTTTCAAGCACCTCGGTCACATGACAATCGGGATAGCGTTCGTTTAGCACGGCACGGAAACCGGCCTCACGCTCCTCATGTCCCATCATGCTGAGCATTCCAGAAATCACAATGACGTCTCCACCGTCTCGCCCCAGAAGGCGGCCCATCAGATCGCCGGCAATCCTGCCTGTCTTGACGTTGTCGGGACCAACATAGGCAAAGCGCTCCGAGCCCGCGATGTCAGTGACAAGCGTGATAACCGGCTTGCCCGACGTGCCAAATTCTCTCAATGCTGCAGCAATATCGGGATCCGCTGCGCTGACAATCACCATCCCATCGCATGTCTTGATGAGGCTGCCGATCAGGCCGGCTGTCGCACGAGGCTTTACCGGATCGATATGATGGATTCTAAACTGCAGATTGAACTGCGGAAAATCTCGCGCTGCCGCCTCGAAGTTTGCCTGGACTGAGGCGTGAAACGGGTTTTCGGGACGCTGAAGCAGGACGGCAATCCTGAGGGTTCGTGCGGCCCGCTGATTGAGCGCGCGATCAATCTTGAGCTTTCGAGCCCATTCGATAACGCGTCTTTCCTTCGCGTCGGTGACGCCGCCACGATTGTTAAGAACACGGTCAACGGTGGAAAGCGAAACGTTTGCTGCCTTGGCGATGTCCCTTGCCGTGATCTTTCCCATTCCAGGTGGCCCTATTTTGACGAGATCTCTTCAAGAATAGAATACCGCATCAAGAACCTAACGCTATCATCTTTCTCATTCGAACGTCATGGGCGTTTCGAAAAAGGGAGGTTACAAACATGATTGAGCTCGCCGTCTTTGGCGCAGGCCGTATTGGGCAGGTGCATGCCCTGAACGCGGCTGCTCACCCTTCAGCGCGCCTGAAATACATCGTTGACCCCGTAGCAAGCGAGCATCGCGAGCATCTCGCAATCCAAACCGGAGCCGTGCTGTGCGATCCGGAAGAAGTCTTTGCCGACCCAGATATCACAGGCATCGTCATAGCGAGCTCCACTGATACCCATGCGGAACTGCTTTTGCGGGCGGCGCAGGCAGGCAAAGCCGTGTTCTGTGAAAAACCGGTCAGCCTTGATTTTGCAACCGTGGTAGATGTCACAAGCAAGGTTGAAAACGCCGGTGTGGCCTGCCTACTTGGATTTCAACGCCGATATGATCCGGATTATCGTCTGGTGCGTGACAGGATTGCGAGTGGTCAGGCAGGCCGCTTGGAGCACATCGTCATGCACACCCGCGACCCGTCGCCCCCGCCACGTTTCTACGTCGAGCGGTCGGGTGGCATGTTTCGAGACCAGGCGATCCATGATTTCGACATGGCCCGTTATCTTCTTGGAGAGGAAATCGCAATTGTCTACGCGGTTGGAAAAAGCCTGATCGACCCCGAAATCGAAGCGGCAGGCGATATCGACACGGCAATGATCACACTGACATCGGTTTCTGGTCGCTTCGTTCAGATGATAAATTGCCGGCGTGCGCCATTCGGTTACGATCAGAGGTTGGAGGCCCTGTGCTCGAGCGAGGTGCTCTACGTCGAAAACCGCCCGCAACGGGGCGTCATGATCGCCGACGCCAATGGTTTTCATTCGTCGATACCCATGAACTATTTCATCGAACGTTTTGCGGGTGCCTATCTCGCGGAAATGCACGCCTTCATCGATATGATCGAGAAGGGTACCAAACCCCTCGCCGGGATAAGAGATGGCTTGGAGGCGCAACGCCTTGCCGAGGCCGCGATCGTTTCGATGACAACCGGCTCACCCGTCCACATCAGTTCCGACTGGCATCCTTGAGAAAGGAAGGCAACGACTATGACAACCACCGATCTCCTGCCAGAAGGTGTCAGAATTGCCGTCAGCCCGTTGTCATGGGTAAATGACGTGCTTGAGGATCTCGGACGCGACATATCGCTTGAAACCTGCCTGAACGATGCGGCAGCAATCGGCTACCAAGGCGTAGAGCTGGGTCGCAAGTTCCCCCGAGACGCCGCCGTGCTTCGTCCGCTTCTGGACAGCCGCGACCTGCAACTCGCATCCGGCTGGTATTCCGGCGAACTTGCCGAGCGCGGCGTCGATGCGGAGATGGCAAGCGTCGCCGCCCACGCTGCCCTGCTGCGGGACATGGGCAGCAGTGTGCTTGTCTATGGCGAGGTGGCGATGATGACACCAGGCGCGCCGCTCGATGCGCCGATGTCAAAACGCCTGACCATGCCGGCGGGTGATATCGGCGGTTACGCCGCGAGACTGACAGAGTTCGGCAAGCGGCTTGGCGGAGAATACGGGCTGGTGCTCGCCTATCATCACCACCTGATGATGGTCGCAGAGACCTTCGACGAGATTTCGTCGCTCTTCGACAAGACGGGAGCGGAGGCTGGGCTTCTGCTCGATACCGGCCATGCCGCCGGTGGTGGTTTCGAGTACGCACGGCTGATCGAACGTTTCGGCGATCGCATCAACCACATTCATCTCAAGGATATGCGCACTCCGGTGATGACGGAGGTTCGCAGCCGCGACCTCAGCTTTAACGACGGTGTTCGTGCCGGCATGTTCACTGTTCCTGGCGATGGTAACGTCGATTTCAGTCCGATCGTGCGCTTTGTTCGCGGCGGCTACAAGGGCTGGCTCGTGGTGGAGGCTGAGCAGGATCCCGCCCAAGCGCTGCCGCGTCCTGCCGTCACTCGCGCCTTCCTTCACATGCACGACCTTTTCGCAGCTAGACCAGATTGAAAGGGAGAGAGGCCATGACCCAAAAAAAACTCAATATCGGCCTGATCGGTTCAGGCTTCATGGGCCAGGCCCATGCGGACGCCTACCGTCGTGCTGGCGTGCTGTATCGTGATCTGGCGGCCATCCCGCATCTCTATATGCTCGCCGATGCGAGCGATGAAATGGCTGCCGATGCCGCCGCCCGATATGGTTTCGAGAAAAGCACCGGAGACTGGCGGCAACTGGTTGAGGATCCCAATGTCGACATCGTCGACATCACCTCGCCAAACGTCATGCACCATGAAATGGCGCTTGCAGCGATAGAAGCAGGCAAGCACGTCTACTGCGAAAAGCCACTTTCCGTGACGCTGGCAGAGGCAGAGCAAATGGCTGCAGCTGCCCGAAAGAAAGGCGTCAAGACGATGGTCGCCTTCAACAACATCAAGACACCGGCGGCAATGTTGGCCAAGCAATTGATCGACAGAGGCGATATCGGACAGCCCATGCGCTTTCGCGGCTGGTTCGATCAAGGCTTTTTCAATGATCCCGATTTGCCATTTTCGTGGCGCTGTACGCGTCGCGATGCAGGATCAGGGGCGCTCGGCGATCTCGGCAGCCACGTAATTTCCGTTGCACAATATCTGCTGGGTCCGGTTGAAAGCGTCATCGCCCAAAGTCAGACGTTTTTTCCGACGAGGCCCGTGCCCCGGGGTGGTTCGGGTTACGGTGCAAAGGCGGGCAATGATGCGCCTCGCGCGATGGTCGAGAACGAGGATCAGATCCAGGCGCTGGTCCGCTTCAAATCCGGCGCAGGTGGCACCATTGAGGCATCCCGCGTAGCTGCCGGCAAGGTCTTTGGCGTCTACTGGGAAATATCCGGGACAGAGGGCACAATCATCATGGACGGAGAGCGCTTTAACGAGCTGAAGATATCGCGTTTCAACGACCCAAAGCCTGACCGCGGATTCAAGACGATCCTAGCGGGAAGCCAAGTACCGCAGTTTTCGGCATTTTTCGGCTTTGATTTCGCTGGCGGTGGCCTCGGCTACTTCGACGTCAAGGTTATAGAGGTACGTGACCTGATCGAAGGCATCATGCGCGATGCCGACTGTTACCCAAATTTCGAATTCGGGCTGGCCAACGAACAGATTATTGACGCCATGGAGCGGTCTCTGGCAACGGGCCAGTGGGAACAGACGGCGTCCTGAGCAATCGAGAGGCTTTTTGAGGAGATTTAAGATGACATTTCCAACCGCTCTTCCACCGTCCCGATTGCGAGCACCCCTGGACGCTCCTCCACTGCGCTGGGGCATTTTGGGGACTGGCTGGATAGCGGCAAAGTTCACAGAATCGGTAAAGGCACACACTCGGCAAGTAATCGCGGCCGTGGGTTCGAGATCGGAAGAAACTGCCAAGCGGTTTGCATCTGAGTGGGGTGTCGAGAACGCTTATGGAAGTTACGAGGCGCTCGTTCAAGCACTCGATATCGATATCATCTATGTGGCGACACCACATGGTTGGCACCATGAGCACGTCCTGCTCGCGATCAACGCCGGTAAGCACGTGCTCGTCGAAAAGCCGATGGCGCTGAATCATGCCCAGGCTGCCGAAATGGTCACTGCTGCTCGTAAGAAAGGCGTCTTTTTTGCAGAAGCGCTCTGGACGTATTTCCTGCCGAAATTCGACATTGTCCAGCAGGTCCTTGATGCGGGCGTTATTGGGGACATCAAATCGGTCTACACGGAATATGGCGAGTATCTTCCGCGTGACCACCGCATCTTCAACCCAAAACTGGCAGGCGGGCCGCTGCTTGATCTAGGTACGTATCCAGTGTCGTTAATAAGCAAGCTGCTTGGCGTTCCTTCCAAGGTCGTCGGCGTTGCAAGTCCCGATCCGGCCGGAGTGAATGGGCAGCTGGCTGTAGCCATGATGAATTCCCGGGGCTGCCAGGGGACCATGGCAACGACCCTTTATGGGTTTACGCCAACCGGCGCGACCATGGTCGGCACGGAGGGCTCGATCCGGTTTGTCAACGAGTTCCATTTGCCAGGCGCGTTCGAAGTGTGGTCGCTGGACGGGACTGTCAGGTTGAAATACGCGGAACCTCGTGGCGCGCATTTCGAAGGGCTTTACCATCAGGCTGCTGGGGTCGCTTACAGTATCAGCGACGGCGACCTTGAAAGTCCTTGCAGACCGCTTGATGCATCACTTGACACGATGAAAACACTTGATGCGATCCGTGCAGCGCTCGATATCGACTTCAGGAAAGCAGGGTTGTCTGAATGACCGCAAGACTGGTCCGATAGTCGTTGTAATCTTGCGCGAGATCATGAGCCTGGCGAAACGCGCCGCGGGTATGGCGACGCTCTTTGGACCCCTCCCTTCGCAATCCACTCTGCGGTTCACAGGATCCTCTTAAGCCCCAGCGTCACTTTCCTTCCCGGGCAGCCATTTTGCGGTGCTGTTTCGCGAGAATATCCGAAGGGGTCACGTTTGCCGCGGCCGATATCAGCTTGTTCTTCCAGCCGGACACGACGTCTCCGTCACCATTCATCATCGCATCGTAGCCGATTTGTGCAACGAAGCCGGGATCGTCTTTCTTCTGTTTGCCAACCGCCGTGTCGAGCATGTCCGCGCGCTCGAAAAACGCTGTCTCGGTCGCGCCGGGCATCAGGCACGTGACGGTGACCCCGGTGCCATCCAGCTCTTCGCGAAGTGCGAATGAGAAGGAATTAATGAAGGCTTTTGTCGCGTTATAGACCGCCTGAAAGGTGCCGGGCATGAAACCGGCAATGGAGCCCGTGAGTAGAATCCGGCCGCTGCCGCGCTGGCGCATGCCGCTGCCGATCGCATGCACCAGCGCAACGGTACCGCTGATATTGGTGGCTATCACCCGCTGGACCGCATCCATTTTCTGATCGAGAAAACCGTTGCCCAGCCCCTGTCCCGCGTTCGCAAACAGCAGATCGACCGGCCACTCTTTCGTCGCTATGCGGGAGAGAAGTTTTTCCACGCCTGCCTGTGTCGAAAGGTCGGCTTGCACGGCTTCCACTTCCGTTCCCGCTGCCCGCAACTGTGTCGCCGCCGTTTCGATTTCCGCCTCGTCAGCCACGATGATGAGATTGTAGCCGTCCTGCGCCGCGCATCTTGCCAGTTCGTAACCGATGCCTGAGGAGGCGCCGGTGACGACAGCAAGGCCTTTGATTGATTTTTCCGCAGGCATGATTCTTCTCCTATGGCTTGAGGACGACCTTGATACAGCCGTCGTCGCGGTGGCTGAATGTTTTATAAAGATCAGGACCTTCATCGAGGGTGGCGCGGTGGGTGATGACGAAGGAGGGGTCGATCTCTCCCTTCTCGATCCGACCCATAAGGGTGGGCAGATAGGCCTGCACCGGTGTCTGAGCCATCCGGAATGTCAGGCCGCGATTGATCGCGGAGCCCATCGGGATTTTGTCGAGAAAACCGCCATAGACGCCGACGATCGAGACTGTGCCGAAGTTGCGGCAGCAATAAATAGCCTGCCGCAGCACATGCGGGCGGTCCGTCCCCATGAATGTCGCCACCTTGATACGGTCAAGACGGGAATCCCAGCCGGCGGCCGGATCGGGTTCCGTCCCCACGGCGTCGATGCAGGCGTCTGCGCCCCGGCCATGGGTTAATTCCATGATCTGCTCGTAAATATCATCATCCAGATAATTCAGTGTGAGCGCGCCGGCGGCGGCCGCAAGGGCGATCCGTTCCGGCACGGAATCGATAGCGATGACCCGTTCCGCACCCAACAGGAAGGCGGAGCGGATGGCCGTCTGGCCGACAGGACCGCAGCCCCAGATCGCGATCGTATCGCCGGGCTGGATATTACAGAAATCCGCCGCCATGTAACCGGTCGGGAAAATGTCTGACAGAAACAGGACCTGCTCGTCTGTCAGCCCGTCGGGAACCTTGATAGGCCCGACATCGGCATAGGGAACGCGCATATATTCGGCCTGGCCGCCGCTGAAACCTCCCAGAAGGTGCGTGTAGCCGAACAGCCCGGCGGGGGAGTTTCCCCACATTTCCCGGACCTTATGCGGGTTGGGGTTGCTGCGCTCGCAGCCGGAATAAAACCCTCTTTTGCAGAAGAAACACTCTCCACAGGCAATCGTGAAGGGAACGACAACCCGGTCTCCGACCTTCAGCGTCTTATTGTCCCTACCGACATCGACGACTTCGCCCATAGTCTCGTGGCCCATTATATCGCCACCATGCATGTCGGGCATGATCCCGTTGTAGAGATGAAGATCGGAACCGCAGATTGCGCAGGCGGTCACCTTGATGATCGCGTCGCGGCCGTGCTCGATTTGTGGATCAGGGACGCTCTCACAGCGAATGTCGTGTTTGCCGTGCCAAGTCAGTGCCTTCATGATCGGTGTTCCTTCTGGATCGGTGGAGCAGCGGGTGCGCCGGGTTCACGCCTAACCCGGCCCCATCGTCAAAGTTCCGGGGCTGTTCGAGCGATGGCGGCTGGCGGTGCGCCGTTAGAGAGGGAACAAGCTTGCCGGAGCGAAGTTAGACCGCCTATCTTTCCACGATCCGGAGGCGAGCCTTGACCCAGCCAGTTGAGTACGAAACCAGCAACAGCCTGAACATCGAAGCTGCGACCCCCAAGGTGATCAGGATCATTGTAGACGAGCGCACCGTGCTTGAGGGTGTTTTGAACACCGGCAGCGTTTTGACGGTGCAGACGAAAGATGGCGCCGAGCCACAATCCATCGAACTTGTGATCGAGGACCTCGCACGGTGAAGATTGTGGTTTGCGGCCGGATTACCCCTGCCAGCAAGGAATGGCGTGTGCGGCATCAGGAGGTCATGCGGCTATCCGCCATCTCGACAAGGACCAGAAAAAAGCTCTGCTGCTCGTGGCGGCAGGGACGGGTTATGCCGATGCCGCCGCCATCTGCGGCTGCCGGGTGGGCACCATCAAAAGCCGCGTCAACAGGGCGAGGGAGGCGCTACGTCGAAATCTGAACTGAGTGCGGTCCTTCAACTGCAAACTGTGCCGCATAACCACCGTAGTTTGTGTTATTGATGCTGCCATACTGGTGAAGGAGTTTTCCCTTTACCGGCGGCAGCTCACATGTGTTTGCCGAAAGATTTGCCCGCACTTGGAGCCGTCCCATTTTGAAATGCCAGTCGATTGCAAGGCATTTTGGCTGACATTCGAGCAAAACACCTTTCTCGAAGTGAGAGCAAAGTAGAGGCCAGATGTGCCAGCGCCGTTTTGAAAGCAACGCGGTCATCCTCGCCCTTGCCAGTTTTCCATCGGTAGTTTCAGCCCCTTGCCAGTTCAAAGTCGAAAGCTGCATCGTGTGGGGATCGTTGGGATCACGCACCACCTGCCGGGCATTGGGTGGGAGTTCTCCCTGGAACATTTCCGCCTGTTTAAGCCGATTTTCTATTTCCTGTTCCCGGTCGTCATCCGGATGGTCGGAGAAAAAGAAAAAAGGGTTGGCCGAGCCATGGTCGTCACCCATGAAAATTAACGGCGTCTGTGGGGAAAGGAGTAGAATTGTTTCAAGCGTCTCAAAGAGGGGCAGTGCAATAAGGGCACGAAGCCTTTCACCGCGTAACCTGTTTCCGGCCTGATCATGGTTATGGAGAAAATTCACGAATCGTTGCGGTGGCAGATGGTCACTCGGTTCTCCGCTGCTGCCAAAATCCCGGGAAGGGCGCGGTTCGCCCTGGTAGACAAAACCGGTCGCAAGCGAGCGGCAAAGCTTGTCATAGGGCCGTGCCGCGAAGTCACCATAGATGCCGCCCTTTTCCTTCGTGGTCGCAACATGGACGACGTGGTGAAAGTCATCGTTCCACTGCGCATCAATCAGGACGGTGCCGTCAGCCAAGGGCGTCATTGGCGATGCCGCGTTTCTAGCGTCCTCTATGACCAGATGCACATGCCTGTTTCTTATTGTCCGCTTCACCTCTCGCGCCATCTCGATGAGGAAATCGACCTCTCCGCCGCCGCCAGCGAGATGATCAGCGGCATCGATCCGCAATCCGTCGAAGCGATAGGTCTCGAGCCAGTAGAATGCGTTCTGAAGAAAGAATGACCGAACTTCGGCCCGGTTGAAGTCCGGCGCCGGTCCCCATGGTGTCTCATCCTTCTTGAAAAATGCCGGGGCGTAGGCCTGAAGCGTATTTCCTGCGGGGCCGAAGTGATTGTAGACGACATCCAGCAGCACCATGATACCGTGGCCATGGGCTTGATCAATGAAGGCCTTGAGCTCGTCTGGGGAGCCATAATCCCGTTGGGGTGAAAATTGCAGGACGCCGTCGTAACCCCAGCCGCGACTTCCGGCAAAGGTCGCAAGCGGCATGAGTTCGATCGCGGTAATGCCCACGTCTGCGAGATATTCAAGTTTCTCCGCCGCGGCCGCAAAGGTGCCCTCGGGTGTAAAAGTCCCGACATGGAGCTCATAGACGACTGTTTCGTGCCACGGTCGGCCCTTCCAGTCCGGGTTTTTCCAGGCGAAATCATGGTCGACGATCAGGGAGGGGCCAAGCGGGCCTACCTGTTGCTGATTGGAAGCGGGATCTGCAACCCTCGTCCTGTCGGCCAGCACGAAGCAATAGCGATCGCCGGGGAGGGCGGGTTTTGTGATGTGGTGCCAGCCATCACCAGCCGTGTGCATGTCGAATTCCTCATCGTTCAGCCACAGTTTCACCGCTGCTGAGGCGGGTGCCCAGATGCTGAAATCCGTGTCGCCGGATTGATTGCGCTGCGCGCCCCATTTGCGGTAATTCGCTGCATTCATCATCAAAGCCTCCTGTTGCCAGTGGCCTGACCTGTTGGTGATCCCAGGGTTCCTGCCTGCCGTCTGTCAGCTCTTATCTTTGCAAAAGTCTCGGGCCTAATATCGGCGACAGCACCCGTTTTGGGCCTGTTGTCGCCGACAAGGCTTTCAAAAAGCGCCATATACTGTGCGGCACTCTTGTCCCAGGAAAAATTGGCCCGCATGGCTTGTGCCTGAAGCCGTCTGAAAAGTTCTCGGTCACTATAGGCACTGATGGCACGATCGAGCGCCGCGCGTAGATCGTCCTCATTTGCAGGCTCGAATTGAAAGCCTGTTGCCACGCCCGCCTCAATGGCTGCGTCATTCGCATCGATGATGGTTTCCGCTAGCCCGCCAGTGCGGCTGACTATGGGCAGTGCGCCGTATCGCAGGGCGTAAAGCTGTGTCAGGCCGCAGGGTTCGAACCGTGAAGGCTGGATAATGAAGTCTGAGCCCGCCTGAATCATATGCGCCAGACGCTCATCGTAACCGATATGGGCGCAGACCAGTTCAGGATAACGTTTTGCCAGCGCGCGCAAGCTGTCTTCCAGTGCGGTGTCGCCTTCTCCGTGAATCACCAATCTTCCTTTTCTCGCAATGATAAGTGGAACGACCTGAGGGAGGAGGTCGATGCCCTTTTGCCAGGTCAGACGGCTGACCACACCGAAAACAGGGCCTTGGGTCGGGGCGAGGCCAAGGGCCTGAAGCAAGGCATATTTGTTAAGGCTCCGGCGCGTGGCCGTCGCAGCCGTGAAATTTGTAAGAATGTAGGGGTCTGTTGCCGGGTCCCAGACTTCCTGGTCGACACCGTTGACGATGCCACGCAGGTCCTCGCGCCGCGTGGCAAGCACGCCGTGCATACCCATTCCCATTTCCGGTGTCAGAATTTCTCTTGCGTAAGTGGGGCTTACTGTCGTTACGGCCGACGCGGTCGTCAGGACACCCTTTAAAAACGACAGGTCGCCATAATATTCGAGGCAATCGACGGTACAGAGATGTTGGGGCAACTCAAGCATACCCGCCCGCTCGAGTGGATATTGTCCCTGAAATGCGAGATTGTGAAGGGTGAGGACGGAGGGCACCGTCGCCGCCGACTCCGCGATATAAACGCAGGTCAAGGCCGCGTGCCAGTCATGGGCATGAACAAGATCAGGCTTCCAGTCGTCAATCGCGCCGAGGGCAATTTCCGCCGCCGCCTTGGACAGGACCGCAAAGCGCAGATCATTGTCGGCAAAAGTTTTGCCATTCATGCCATAGGGAGGACCTTCCCTGTCAAACAGGTCTGCCGCTTCAAGAAGCAGAAGCTTGTGACCGTCGGCGTCAAGGGAGTAAACCGATACCGCTTGCTTTAGAATATTGGCGACCAGACACGGCTTCTTGCCGCGGACGAGCGGCGTGAGCCTACGGTAGAGGGGTAGCAATGTACGAACTTCCGCGCCGTGTCTTGCTAGTGCCTCCGGCAGAGCGCCTGCCGCATCGGCCAATCCGCCGGTTTTGACGAATGGAAACATTTCGGCCGTGACGGCAAGAATCCGCATTTGGCGCCTCCAGGGAACGTATTGATCTCAGACTGCGAGGAGCCCGGGAAAAAGGTTGGTGCAACCAGCTCGCCTGCCCGGAACAGGGGGACCCTACCTGTCCTGCTGCTGGCCTTTATGTGTCGTGTCTGTTTTGATGTTGCCTATCGGCCCGTCTGGGTGTTGTCGGAAGAGGAATCTTCTGTGCTCTGACGGCCATTGTCGCCGGGATCGTGATGGCTGCGGTTTTCTTCAGGAATGCAGAGCGTTTTCCTGGTCATGTTACACCTCTCCGGGTACAGGTTCCGTGGAGCGACCCGAACCTTGCTTGTAGAGGTTTGTTCCCGTCCGCCGGCTACGTTTTATCCTGCGCGCAAGTAATTTAGGGATGCACCGAAATGTAGAAACGCCGCAAGCTCCGACGGCGAGGTGCTGGGTCGGGCGACGTCTGCACGGCGTAGAGCAGGGTCGTGTTCCGCGGACACAACAGTGTTGTCCGCTGCCTTAACGATATTGCTGTCGTTCAGGAAAATTCCGGCTACAGGGAAACCTCCAAAGGTAGACGTACGCAAGTGTACAGACGGCGATTGCGACGGCCCTGCGCGCGACAGCCGGGCTCGGGGCCGTTCCGTCAATAGCTCCTCACGAAATATTAAATCTCGGAACTCCCGTGGCGCGGCATGGTTGGTCTAGGGCGCGCCACAGGGTGCGCAAGTGAAAAATCACCATATGAGGAGTGACATATCATGCCAAATCAAGGTGGTACGCACGAACAGCACGTGAAGGCCGGCCAGCAGAGCCACAAGAACAGCGACAAGCGTTCGCAGTCGGCATCGGCCTCCAATAATGACGACAATGGCAAGACCCGCGGTGGCACGCATGAGCAACATGTGAAGGCGGGTCAACAGAGCCACAAAAACTCCTAACGCTGACAGACTGGAAATCCCCGCGCGCGTCGTGGGGATTTCCTTGTTTTATTCCCTGACGGGACAGGACGTTTCATGACCGCTTTCGATGGCCAGTCTGGAACGACCGCCGAGAGTTGAGGAACTGATCATGACGACCGCAGCAGACGTTCTGGTGGAGAGCTTGATCGACTGGAAGGTCGACACGATCTTCGGCCTTCCGGGAGACGGCATCAATGGCGTCATGGAGGCGCTTCGCAAACGTCAGGATGCGATAAGGTTTGTCCAGACCCGACACGAGCAATCCGCCGCCTTCATGGCGACGGCCTATGGCAAATGGACCGGCAGGCTCGGCGTCTGTCTTGCCACTTCGGGTCCCGGTGGCACCAATCTTCTGACCGGTCTTTATGACGCCAAGCTGGACCAAGTTCCTGTCCTCGCAATCACCGGGATGCAATATCACGACCTGATCGAAACTTTCACGCAGCAGGACGTCAACCTGACCCGCGTTTTTGAGGATGTCAGCATTTATAACACCGTCGTCAGCGATGCTGCGCATATGGAAAATGTCGCCAGCCTCGCCTGCCGCACGGCGATCGCGCGGCGTGGCGCATCTCTCGATAGCAAACGACACGCAGGAAAAGCCAGCCGAGGAAGGACGGTCTCTGGTTTCGCGGCGCCCGTCGGTCTTGAGGGCGATGCCGGTTGGCGTTGACCGTGGCAAGGCCCAGTGCGTCATGAAGGCTTGCGGACGGCTTATTGTGCGGATGCGCGAACAGGAGGATGTCGACTGCGACATCGAGGCCGATATCGAGCTTGATAGTGGCATTGCGGTCCCCGTGACGAGTGATCCCGGTGATCCGGCCATCAAAGACAGGTACCTTTCGCCCCGCCAGATCGGCCCGGATGCCGGGTACAAAGGCATCCCCCAACATGATAAAGGGCTACAGCCTTAGCTTGGTTTTGTATCAGGACGTTACGACGACGATGGGGCCAATCCTGTATATCTGAACCTTGAGCGCGGTCCGCAGAAAATTCAGCGCACCCTCTGTATCGGTAACGAAGAGCGTACCGCTGACGATCCGGCGGGCGGTCGCGTCGTCTCCTATGACGATGCGCCCACGAAAGTGCCGTTGTATTTCCTCGATAACGTAGGAAAGCGGCATATTGTCGATGGTAAGCTGGCCTCGGCGCCAGGCAAGAGCAGTAGCGGCATCCGTTTTGCGGATCGTGCTTTCCCCTGTCTCGTTCAGGTGAAGCATTTCTTCACCTTCCCTGAGTTTCACCGGGATGCTTCCCTCAGTCTTGAACTCTACCCTTACGGAATGTTCCGTTACGGCGACACGCGTGTCTGACGCGCTTTGGCGAACATCGAAAGCCGTGCCAAGAGCTGTGACGAGCGTATCCTCTGTGCTGACGGAGAACGGACGACTTTCATCCGGGGCGACCTGGAAGAATGCCTGACCGCGCAGGAGCCGAACCGTCCTTCGGCCGTTGGTGAAATCGAGTGTGATCGCCGACGACGCGTTCAACTGAACCCGCGAACCATCTTCCAGCGTGACTTCCGGCATTTCGTCGGCGCCGGACATAATATCGGCACTCAGACGCATGGCGCCGTCCAGGGCAATGAAGAGTGCTCCGGCCGAAATGATTGCCACGATTGAAGAGATGATCGCGTTGCGCCCACGTGGTGAGGTGTCAACCGGCATATCACGAAGCCCGGCATCGGACCGGATCGCAGTTCTCGCTTCGCCGAGAATGCGCTTCGCAGCCGTGTAGGCCTGACAGTTCTCCGGATCCAGCTCCATCCAGCGACGGAACTCCGCCCGCTCCGTTTCCGGCTGTTCGGGGTCGCGGTTGCGAAAGACCCAGTCGGCTGCCTCTCTGTTTCGCTTGCGCTGATCGCGCGTCAGACGTCTACGTTTCACGGAACGCTCCAATTATGCTCTCCAATGTGTAGACGAATGAACTGCTTGGATTGGGATGTTTACTCCATTTCGAAAAGGCGGTCGAGGCAATGGCTGAGTGCGCGCCTGAGGTGCCGGTCAACCATATTGCGCGAAATTTTCAGCTTCGAAGCGATCTGGTCCGGTGAGAGATGATGCAGCCTGTGCAGCACGAATGCCGCCCGCCGTTTTTCAGGCAGGTCGGCAATGGCTTGTTTGAGGATCGCCAGCCGCGCTTCGACGTCCATCCCTTGGTCGGGAGCGCTGTCCGTCGCCACTACCGCTTTCGCATCTTCATCCGAACCGGAGAAAAGTCGGGACTCGAACTGCTCGCGTCTGATCCGGTCGATCCGCATATTGGATGCGGCGCGGCACAGAAATGCTTTTATAGATCGTTTGCCGGAGAGCGCGTCCGGCTGCAATGCGAGTTTTACGTAGAGGTCGTGAACGATTTCCCGCGCGGCCCCGTCTGACCGGCTGCGTCCGCCCACTGCCTTGATAATGTCGCCGTAATGCTCGACGATCGCCCTGTTTAAGAGGTCGGTTCCGTCACTTTCATTGAGGCTGGCCGTCGACGTCCGCATCGCTTTCCTGATCCTCCGCAAGCTGCAATCTGCGACAACTGAAGGGGGCGAATAAGGAGCGCAAACCGGAGCTCTCCAAGGCCTTCGTCCGACCCAAGTTATCATCCGGCAGCACAGTTTTGACCCATCATCGCCGTAGTGGAATTTCTACTGGTGGGTAAAAAGCGATGCAAGTGCAATGATTTACGGTTTGTGCCGAGAAAAAATCCTTCGCTGCATAAAAGAGGATATTTTTTATCATGTTTATGTCTGGATTCATTACATCTTTTGGCCCTGCGGAGTAAGACCTGGGGATGAGTGAGGCCGGATTGCAATTTACGAAAAAGCCAACCAATGTTGCGAGGCCGCCACACGTCGCAGCTCGCCTCAACCGCGGGACGGGACGGGGACACACATCGGTGTTCCCGAAAGCGGATCCGGCATGATGACGGCGTTGACGCCGAAGACATCGAGAACATTCCTGTCGGTAATGACGGCGCCTGGCGTTCCGGCGTCAAATATCCTGCCATCCCTGATGAGAACAATCTCATCGGCGTAACGGGCAGCCTGATTGAGATCATGGAGCACCGCGACGATGGTGCGACCCCGATCACGAACAAGCTGCCGGATCAAATCGAGTATCTCGATCTGGTGGGCGAGATCGAGGAACGTCGTCGGTTCATCGAGAAGAAGAATGTCCGTTTCCTGGGCGAGCGCCATGGCGATCCATGCGCGTTGTCGCTGGCCGCCTGACAGGGATTCCACCTGTCGGCCGGAGAGCGCCGTCATGTTGGTGAGATCAAGGGCATGGGCGCAGGCATCCTCATCACGGCTGGACCATCGCTCGAAAAGCCTGCGATGCGGATAACGCCCCTGACGGACCAGCTCGGCAACCGTCAATCCTTCAGGGGCCTGAGGCCCTTGCGTCAGGACGCCGATCTGTTTTGCCCGTTCCCGTGATGGCATTTTCCGTGTCGGCCTGCCGTCGAGAAATATCTCTCCTTTCATCGGGGCGAGAAGCCCGGCAAGCGCGCGCAATATCGTGGATTTGCCGCAGCCGTTTTGGCCGACGAGAACGGTGAAGCGTCCGGATGGAATGTTCAGGCTCAGGTCATCGACAATAATGGAGCCGTTATATCCGAGGGAAAGCTCCCGTGTCGCGAGGCGATAGTGTTCAGACATGCCTGCGGCCCTTCAGAAGATAGGCAAAAAATGGAGCGCCCAGCAGGGCAGTGACGATACCGGCCGGCAGCTGCGCCGGCGCGATGACGGTGCGGCCGACAATATCGGCGATCGAGAGTAATAGGCCGCCTGTCAGCCCGGCAACGGGAATGAGGCCAACATGGGAGTGGCCGGCGATCCGCCTTGCAATATGCGGCGCGATCAGTCCGACAAAACCCACCAGCCCGACCATGGCGACGGTCGCTCCCGATATCAATGTACAGAGCAATATCAGGAATGCCCGCATGAGATTGACCCTCTGTCCCAAGCCCGTCGCCACATCGTCGCCGAAACGGATGAGATCCAGTTGCCGGCAGGAGAACCAGCTCAGGGCGAGCGGAGCGGCGAGCCAGATCAGGAGACTTTGGACCTTTGTCCAGTCGGCGCCGTAGACACTGCCCGAAAGCCAGATCATCGCGCGCTGAACATCGACGACATTGCCGAATGCGGTCAGAAAGCTGGTTCCCGCGCCAGCGAGCGCGCTTAAGCCGATGCCGACAAGGATTATCCGCAGAGAGGAGGTTCCGCGTTTCCAGGACAGGGCGTAAACCGCCGTCGCCATGGTGACGGCCCCCGCAAAGCCAGCCCATGGCAGAACGGCTGGCGAAACATTGGCAAAAACGATGATCACTACGCTTGCGAAAAGCGCTGCGCCTGCATTGATGCCCAGAACGCCGGGTTCCGCGAGGGGATTGCGCATGACGGTTTGCGAAATCGTCCCCGCAACGGCGAGGCCTGCGCCCGCAAGCAGAGCCAGAATAGCCCTCGATAACCGGAATTCGATGACAATCATCTGCAGATCGGGTGACGCCGTGCCGATGACCGCATCGGCAACGTCACGCCAGGCAATCGATTGGTCACCCCACATCATTGCAGCAACCACGGCCAGCAGGTTAAGAGTGATCAGAACAGTTATCGCGCGTGTCACGGCTTGCCTGCCCCCGTGCGATAACGTGCCAGCCAGAGGAAAAACGGCGCTCCAATCAGCGCCATCGTGACGCCAACAGGAAAACTCTGGTTGGCGAGGATGATCCGTCCGGCGAGATCGGCGAGAACCACCATGATCGCACCGATGACGGCGCTGAAGGGAATGACCCAACGGTAATCCATGCTGATGGCAAGGCGAACGATGTGCGGCACAACGAGACCGACGAAGCCGACCGGTCCGGCAAGTGCGACGGCGCTGCCGGACAGGAGAATGACGATGACGACCGACAGGCTGCGCCAGAGGGCCGGGTTCTGGCCAAGCGCGGTGGCGACATCGGTTCCAAGGCTCAAGGTCGTCAGATGTCGGGCAAGGACAAGTGATCCGAACAGCCCCGCAAGCGAATAAGGCATGACGGTGATGACCTGATCCATCGTCCGGCCGCTCAAGGAACCGACGGTCCACAGACGCACCGCATCAAGTGTCGTCTGGTCGAAGATCAGAATTGCCGTAGTAAGCGAGGTGAGAAATGTCGCGACCACCGCTCCAGCCAGCACCATGATCAGCGGGGTCGCGCCCACACGCCCGATAGAACCGATGACGAAAACGCAGAACGCGGCAAAAGCTGCGCCGCCAAAGGCATACCAGACCAGCGCGTCGCCCGAAACGCCGATGATCGACAGGCTGGCCACGACTGCGAAAGCGGCGCCGGCATTGATGCCGAGCAGACCCGGCGAAGCCAGAGGGTTTTTCGTCACGGCCTGCATGATTGCGCCTGAGACGGCCAGGCCCGCTCCGGCGATCATGGCCGCTGCGACGCGTGGCAAGCGCAGCAACATCACGACGAGATGATCACGCGAGCCGTCAAAGCGAAAGATTGCAGAGAGCACCGTCGACGGTGAAAGGGGCGTCGGGCCAGCGATTACTGCCAGCATTGCGGAAAACAGCAGGCCAGCGATGGCGAGCAGAAGCAGGACCGCGCAGAAAAATTCCGCGCGGCGAGGATGTATCGGTCTTTCCGCATTCGATAGTCCGCGAAACGATGTCACGGCTTATCCAGCAGATATTGCTCGATGTCATCGAGAACTTTGTTGGCGGAGCCGATGCCGTTGAAGCTCATCCATGTTTCGCGCTTGACCCGGTGGGCGTTTCCGGATGCGACTGCCGGCAACATTTGCCAAAAGGGGTTGCTGGTCGTGCGGTCGGCAAGCGCATCGTCCATGGTTGTGTCATATCTGCCGGCAACGACGTAAAGCAGGATGTTCCCGTCGAGGAGTGCAAGGTCCTCCCATTCGGGCCGTTTGAAGACCGTATTGTCCTCAGTCGTTTCGTACGCACTCCGTTTTACGCCGGCATCACGAAGAACCTCATAAGGCGCATAGGCGGCCGGACCGTCGAGATAGACATGAAAACCGCTGGGCGTCACCCGCAATACCGATACCTTATGGGAAGCGGTCTTCTCTCTGATGGCGGCAACTCGTTTTTCGTAACCGGCCAGCATCGCTGCCGCCTCGTCACTCTTGCCTGAAAGGAGCGCCAATGTGCGGAAATGGTCTTTCCAGCTCTTTGCATCGATGAGCGCGGTCGGCGCAATCTTGGCGAAGTTCTGGTAGGACTGGCCGTGCAGGGCGGCATCCCCTATAATCAGGTCCGGTTTCAGGGCCACGATGCGCTCGAGGCTCGGCTGCCGTGCTTCGCCAATATCGGCGACCGCCGCCTTCTCGGCTTTTTCTTTCAGTTCGTGGTCTTGAACGGACATAAGCGGTGCGCCGACCAAAGGCAGGCCGAGTTCAAGCGCCATTCCAAGATTATAGAAAGGATCGAGCACAACGATCCTGCGGGGCGTGTCCGGCACGCAGATCGGTGCGCCATACACGCCTGTTGTGAGGGACCGGCCCGAACATTGCGCCGAAGCGCCGGAGGCAAAAAGTCCCATCAGCAAGATGAGAAACGACCGCAGGATCATTCACTACTCCAGAAATGGAAGCCTGCGCGGCATGGGAGCCGCGCAGGAAACGCATCAGAATTTGACCTTGAGGTTCAGGCCGACGTTTCGGCGCTCACCGAGCGTGGCGGCAATATTGTTGTCGTTATAGACAAAATATTTCTCGTCCAGAAGGTTCTGCGCAAAGGCGTTGAGTTCCCACCTTTCGGTCTTGTAGCCCGCCTGCAGGTTCACGATCCAACGGCTGTCGAGATAATCGTGCGGCAGGCTGCCCAGACGGGCCAGATAGCTCGAGGTATATTTGGCGTCCGCGCCGATATAGACGCCATTATCGAACGTGTAGCGAGCGCCGAGACCCAGCGACCACTCCGGCGCTTCCGGGAACGGCAGGCCGGACAGATTGCCATAGGTCAGATCGTTGAAATTCTTGAACTCGGTATGGACGTAGCCGAGCGATGCGAAGGTTTCGAGGTTGTCAGTGACCTTGAACGCCGGCTCGAACTCGAAGCCCCATGCTTCCGACGACGCGGCGTTGATGATGCGCCGGCTTAGCAGGTCCGTCGGATCCAGCTGCATCAGAACCTGCTGGTCCGAATATTTGGTCAGGAACACGTTTGAATTGACGGTCAGCCGGTCATCCATGAACGAGCCCTTATAGAAAATCTCGTAGGTCGATGCCTTTTCGGGTTCGTAATTATAGGCCGTGCGCCGATACGAATCGTAGCTCGCCCCCCCTGTCCGGAAGCCTTGGGAATAGGTAACCCCAACCGTCTGTGTGTCAGTCAGCTCTTTCGAAAGGCCAATTTTCGGTACGAAATTGACCTCGCTGAAGGACGCGGCATAGTCCGTCATCACTGTCGTCCTGCCGCCAAGAGGCTGGGTGCGTACCAGATTTTGCGTTATGTCCTGATCCGTGTAGTCCAGCCGGCCGCCGAGGGTAATTTTCCATGTTGGAACGAATTCGTAGGTCGCCTCTCCGAACAGGGCGGCGTTGAACGATTTCTGCGTGTTGCGCTGAACCTGGTTACGCTTGACGGTGGCGGTCAGCGGAATGGTGCGGTCATAGAAATTTTTTTCATCTTCATAGGAAAAATAGACGCCGCCGACCCAGTCCCATTTGTCACCTTCATAATTGAGGCGCACTTCCTGGGAGGCGATCCATTCCTTGTAGTAGCCGTGATAGGTGTCAATCTCGCCCGGAGTTCCGTAATTGACTGAAAGACGATCGGCATCGGAATAGCTGAAGGCCGAAAGTGAGGTCAGCTTTAACTCGTCTGAAAAATCATGTGTTACCTCCAACCCAACATTATGCACATCGGTCGGGCGATATTCTATGTAGGCCGGAATGAGGTAGTCGCCGCGTTTCTGATCGAAGCTGAAGGGGATGGAGCCGGCCGGACCGCCAATGTCGCGAACGGCTGGGTTGTCATGTGAAAACGAGTAGCTGAGAAGCGCGCGCGTCTCCGGCATCTCCGCCGGTTCAAACAGGACCTTGCCCCGGACCTGATAATAAAAGTCGTGCGTGAACTCGTTGTAGTTCTCATAACGCTCGAAGGTCGGGTAATTGATATCGTTCTTGCTGCGCTGGATCTCACCAGACATGCGAATGGCGATCTGATCGTCCACCAGCGGCGTATTGAACATGAAGCCGGTGCCGTAAAGATTGCCGGTGGCGATTGTGGTCGAGAGCTCCGCCTCTTTTTCGAAGGTGGGATCCTTGGTCTTTATGTAAATGGCGCCGGCCATGGCAGCGCGGCCCGACAGGGTGGACTGCGGGCCGCGATAGACTTCGACCTGCTCCACGTCAAACAGCCCGCGTGCCCCGCGGCGTGCCCCACGCACCGTCTGCTGGACGCCGTCGATGTAAAGTGTCGCCAGAGGCGCGCCGCCGGGAACAAGACCTTCCGAGCTGACACCACGAATGATGAAGCCGGCATCGGCCCAGTCGCCGTCCATGACGTTTGCCATGCGACGGAAGCTATCGCGGAAACTTCTGATCTGACCGTCGGCGATCTGTTCTGCGTTGACGATGCCGATGCTCGAGGATGCGCTTGCAAGCGTAGTGGCGTTGCGTGAACCGTAAATCGTTATGGCCTGCAACTGAGTCGTGCCGTCGGCACCGACGGCTGCGGCATCTGCAGGAGCCGCCGCAAGGCTGAG
The DNA here is from genome assembly GCF_027871605.1 of Agrobacterium sp. CFBP 3001. Classification (NCBI taxonomy): domain Bacteria; kingdom Pseudomonadati; phylum Pseudomonadota; class Alphaproteobacteria; order Hyphomicrobiales; family Rhizobiaceae; genus Agrobacterium; species Agrobacterium sp. CFBP 3001. The sequence continues at coordinate 106,705 of NZ_JAQAHD010000015.1, read as the reverse complement.
GGCGATCTGGTTCTGGCCGGCAAACCGCGACTGGACACCGGTCCCTGCAAGCACTGAGCTGAGCGCCTGGGAAGGTGTGAGATTGCCGCTGGCGCCGTTAGACGTTTTGCCATTCGCAATCGAACCGTCAAAGATGATCTGCAGGCCGGTTTGCGTGGCGAGCTGATTGAGCGCGGAGGTAAGCGGCCCGGCGGCAATCGAAATCTGTCGCGGCGAGGCGCTTGCCTGTTCGGTGCCTTGCGCTGCGGCCGGCACATGCATCGCCAGAGCAGAAACCGACGTTGCGAGCAGCATCGCCACCCATCCAGCCAGACCGGTTCGAGCCGTTCTGCCGTTAATTCCCTTGCATTCCATTGAAGCCCCCGCTCCCGCGCACTTGATAAGCGTTTCAGACAAAAGGCGGCAATATCCGCCCACTCATGCTGAAGACGAACAGGGAAGGGACTATGGGACTCTCAAGTCGAAATAAATTTATGAAAAATAATAATTCTACTTCAGGCAGAAATGGGCACGCATTTCCTGTAGCAGACAGGCGTCCCGTTCATCGCTCGACTTCAATACGCAGGTCGGGCACTTTTCCGCACCTTTAACGGTATAGTACCGGCAGCATCCGCCACGCGCGCGAAACGTGTAGGTGAATGGTTCCTTCAATGCGCTGTCGTGCAGGGTGAGGTCAAAATACCCCAGCTGGCGGTTGTTCAGCGGCGATCCTTGTACCTTGACGATCGCCATTGCTGTTGCAATTGCATCGGCGAGACAGCCGAACCGTCTTCCAACGTCGAGAAATCTGCCGGCGATGGCGTCTCCCACCAGCCGCCACTGCGCATTCTTCGAAAAGCCGGTTCTTTTTGCCAATGCTTCCACCAGCGGATGGAAATGTTGCTCGACGCCCATCCTGAAATGCTCGCACAGGCCTGCGTGGTCCGTGACCGTCGAATGCGGCCCGTCATCCCGATCCGCAAAAATCTGCGGCGACAACAGCCTCACGCGGGCACGCCGCACTGTCATCGGCTCCCCGTCATGCTCGCCATGATGGGTATAGAACTGCAGCGAAAAGGCATCAGGCGACATATCAGGCACGATGCCGCGGCTAACCAGCAACGGCACGGTGGCCATGAAGAAGATGTAGCAATAGTCGCTCATCAGAAATGCGGCGCGGCTTTTGAGATCTACGCCGGGATCGAACGATGCCTCATAATCCAGGAATTCCTGCAATGCCGAAGGGCTGGAAAACAACTCGGCAGCGGTTGTCCAGCCGGGAAGCATCGCGCCGGTGCTGCACGGCACTTCAGGCCACATGGACTGCTGGAGAACGGTCGCTTCCGTCAGAATATCGCTGGCTTCGGGGACGCCGGCAGTTTCATGATGTCTCATCGTCTGCCGCATCCATCAGGTTCGCATCTCAAATCAGGCTCATGCCTCTCTCGCTGAAATAGCCCTTGCCTGCATCGCATCGGTTTGCCAAAGCTGGCCCAGTTTGCCGATGAAGTGCGCAAACGCTTGCGGGGCAAGCATATGCGACCCTTCGATCCGATGCATGGTGACACCGAGAAACGGAACATGCGAATTTCCTCTCGTAGTTTAGACGAACAGGATCGGCTCTTTAGGACTTTGTCATGAAAAATATTTTGATGGACACCGGTGTTGGGGCGCTGACGTTTAGTGTTGATCGTCGCTGCCGAAAACCGTGATGACTGTTTTAGTGGAAGGGGAGAATGATGATGATCTCGATTGTCAATTCTGCGATAGAAGCAAAAGAGCTTCTTCCGAAAAGAGATGCGCAAAAGTGGATGGTATGACCGACTTTGAAAATGTTTGATAAGGGTGAGGCCGACGCAGGTATTGTCGTTGCAATCCCTGTCTCCGAAATTCTTGCGGTTTACGATGCGGCTGCGCTTCTCAATGACGTCGAGTGGGCCCAAGCGCAGCGTTTCCATAAGTTGGAGGATAGTCGCCGTTTTCAAGGAGCGCATGTCCTCAAGCGCTTACTGGTCGGTGCGGCCGTCGGAATGGAAACCGCAGACCTTCATTTTTCGCGCGCAGCGGGTGGCAAGCCTTTCCTGGTAAACGCCGGCCCTCTGGATTTTAATCTCTCGCATGGCGGCAACTGGGTTGTCGTAGCGTTTTCGCGGTCGGGTCGTATTGGTGTTGATGTCGAATCCGAGAGGGAGGAAGATTTCTGGAAGGAAATTACCTCAGCTTTCCACGCGCCAATGGATGCGAAAAACGTCGGATTTTTGAAGATGTGGACCGCGAAGGAGGCCGCTGTCAAAGCCAATGGGGCAGGTCTCGTGATTCCGCTCTCGGAGGTTGTGATCGACACAGAAGATTCCGAGACCTTTATCGCGGCACTTCCGATTGAACGTTTATATGGACGATGGCGTCAACTTGATGCGACTCATGTTCTGGCCGTGGCTACTGAAAAGAATCCACCCGCGATTTGTGTATGTACCAGCGTCAGCATCTTAAAGCGTATTTTGGAGGTGATTTGAATTTCGTATCTCCTGTTCCCGGCATCTAAGCCGAAGTCAGGCAGAAATTCCACTTCTTCCTCCGTTCAAATTTCCCGAGCCAGCTCTGTTCAGCAGACCGACGTTTTTCTGAGCGCTTCCGACCAGACTGCATAGCCTGCTGCATTCAGATGAACCAGATCTGGCAAATAATAACGGAACATCGGCAGACCATTTTCACCGATGAGGCCGGCGTTCGGATCAAGCCATGTCGTGCGTTCGCGACCGTTGCACCAGTCGCGCGCCGTCTGGTTGAAAAGATCGAATTCATGGCGGTAAATCCAGCGCGCCGGACTGTGCTTGATCGCCAGAATAAACACGTCCGCCTGCGGGAGCGCTCGAGAGATGCTGTCGCGCAAATCCTGCAGGTGCCGAAACGTCGTCTGAGCCTTGAGGCCGTCGCTGGCAATATCGTTTTCGCCGAAATAAAGCACCACTCTGCCTGGCTTTAAGGGAACCAGGAGCTGGTGCAGGTAGTGGCTGGCGGAGAGGTAAGTGCCGCCGCCAAATCCCAGATTGACGATATCCAGCGAGCCGAGATCCTCGGTGACGGAGCTCCAGATTCGAAACGAGGATGAGCCATAAAAGGCGATCGGATTGTCTGGAAGGCCGATGCGCTGAAGGCGGGCCAGAATGGCAATGATATCGTTTTCGTGACGGCTGGTGCCGATATTGGCCGGGAAGTCGTACATGACGGTCCTAAAAACATGTGAACTGAAAGGCGGATGCCGCCATTTCGGCATCCCGCGGTCGGCTGAGGTTACGAAAGCGCTTGGTGCAGGACGGTCAGGGCCCCTTTCGTCAGGACGTCGTCCGCGCCAATCGATGTCCTGAGGCCGAATACATCCGCGGCAACCAGATAGAGATCGTTCAGCCCGTCATTGCCGACGATAGCTGCCTCGTCTCCTTCCGCATACCATCCCGCCTCACGGGCCTGCCTAAACTCCTGCCCGATGACCAGTCCCCGAACATAGGAGCGCAGCTGATCCGGCGAAAGCCGGCCGGCAAGCCCGCCGGTTCGCGCCGAAAACATGAGCGACAGCATGGCGGCGGATCGTTTTGCCTCTTTCAGACCCCAGCGATAGGCCTCCGGATCGTCGACCGGCGGCTGCGTGGAGCCGCGCGCGATGAAGGAATGATTGATGAGCAGGTTGAAGATTTCACCGGTCACGAATGTCTGGAAGCCGTCAATCCGCCCCGCCTTCACCCGCGCCCATTTGCTGTGGGTTCCGGGGATGATGAGGGTGGCGTTTTCGCCAAGGCCGTGGCCGACGATCTGGGTTTCTTCGCCGCGCATCACATCCGGAAAGGGCTGGCGGGCGGGGTCGTTGAGACCCGGCAGGAAGACGAGATCCGAGCCATTCGGCAGCGACCTGCGCACCGTGCCGGCGGCAAGTTCCGCCGGGCCTGCCGGGCACGGCACGTAAGCGACTTCAACCCAGCCGTTGCGGCTGGTGATCATGCCGAGGGCCGCGACGGGCAAGGCACCGTGGTGCGAGAACCACGGGGTGAGTGCCGCCATCAGGGCCGCCTCATGCTCACCCTTGCCAAGGCTCGAAATACCGTCGGCGGTTTCCAGATGATCGAATTCTTCGCCGCCTTCACCGACAAGCGCCGCCCTCAGTGATGTTGTTCCCCAATCAACGATGATCGATGTCGCTGTTGCAGCCATGTCTTGAACCTCCTCGTTCATTTCATCTTGGGGCTTGTCATAGGGTGCGAGTCTATGTAGTGTCAATTAGTGAATTCAAGGTATCAAAATATGATACTCAATTGGGAGGAAAAAGATGGTGGCTGGCCTCAAGGGGATTTTGCCTGTTCTGCCCACGCCGTTTCTGGCTGATGGTGGCATTGACGAAGCGGGCATGAAGCGGCTGGTGGTCTTTGCGCTCGACAAGGGCGTGGATGGTGTCGTGTTTCCCGGTTTCGCCAGCGAGGTGGAGGCTTTGAATGCCGCCGAGCGTGCAACGCTGCTGAAGATCGTCGTGGATGCGGTAGCCGGTCGTGTGCCGGTCGTGGCCGGCGCCAGTGCTGCCGACTGGCGTGAGGTTGTCGAGCATGGGCGGGCGGCATCGGCGCTTGGCATTCGCCATCTGATGGTGCAGCCGCCCAAATCGGTCGGCACGGATGCGCCGGCGCTGATCGAATTCCTCGGCAGGATCGTCGAGGCGCTGCCCGAAGTCGAAATCATCCTGCAGAACGCGCCTGCGCCGCGCGGCTCCGACCTCTCGCCCCAGGCGATTGTGGAAATCGTGCGCGCCTTGCCGCAGGTGGCTTATGTCAAGGAAGAGACCCTTCCGGCCGGCCCGGCCATCAGCCACATCATCGCCCATGCACCTTCGACCCTGAAGGGCGTCATCGGTGGCGGCGGTGCGCGTTATATTCTCGACGAATATGCCCGAGGTGCTACGGCAGCGATGCCGGCGCTGGAGATCGCCGAGGAACATGTGGCCATCGACCGGGCGCTTGTTGCCGGGCGGCGGGAAGAGGCTCGCCGGATTTATGTCCGCACCCTGCCGCTTCTGGTGTTGCAGGCAGTCTATCGCATGCGGTTGACCAAATATGTGCTCGCCCGTCGCGGCGTGATCGAAGGCGTCGGTGTGCGTGCCCCGACACCCGAGCTTGATGCGGCGGCCCTTGCCGATATTGACGCCAATCTGGTCGAGCTTGGCCTTGTTGCCGCGGAGGCCGCATGAACAGCCCCATCGCAACAGTCGAAGTCTTCACACTGACCCAGCCGCGCAAGGTTCCCTATCTCGGCGCGCTCAGGGAAGGCGAGGTGGTCAATCCCAACGGCTACATCGTGCGCAAGGGCAATCGCACGGTCTATCCCACTTTCGACCGCAGCGTGCTGGTGCGCATGACCACCGGGGCCGGCACTGTCGGCTGGGGCGAGACCTATGGCATCGTCGCCCCCGGCGCGGTCGCCGCCCTCATTAATGATCTTCTCGCCGGTTTCGTGATCGGCCGCGATGCGTCCGATCCTTCGGCTGTTTATGACGACCTTTACGACATGATGCGGGTACGTGGTTATACCGGCGGCTTTTATGTCGATGCGCTTGCCGCGCTTGATATCGCGCTATGGGACATTGCCGGGCAGGAAGCCGGAAAATCCATCCGCGACCTTCTCGGCGGCGGGGTCGACAGCTTCTCGGCCTATGTTTCAGGCCTGCCCGAAAAGACACTGAAAGCGCGCGGGGAATTGGCGAAATATTGGCAGGATCGCGGTTTTGATGCTTTCAAATTCGCAACGCCGGCGGCTGACGATGGCCCGGCGGCGGAAATCGCCAATCTGCGGCAGGTGCTTGGGCCTCAGGCGAAGATTGCCGCCGACATGCACTGGAACCAGACGCCGGAGCGGGCGCTGGAACTCATTGCCGAAATGAAACCCTCCGACCCGTGGTTTGCCGAAGCGCCGGTCTGGACGGAGGATATCGCAGGGCTGGAAAAGGTTTCGAAGGGAACAGACGTCCCGATCGCTGTTGGTGAGGAATGGCGCACCCATTGGGACATGCGCGCCCGCATCGAACGCTGCCGCATCGCGATCGTGCAGCCGGAAATGGGCCACAAGGGCATTACCAATTTCATCCGCATCGGCGCTCTTGCCGCCGAGCACGGCATTGACGTGATCCCGCACGCAACCGTCGGTGCGGGCATCTTCCTCGCTGCGAGCCTGCAGGCGTCGTCGACATTGCCGACCCTGAAGGGTCACGAGTTCCAGCACTCGATTTTCGAGCCCAACCGCCGCCTGCTCGCCGGCGACATGGATTGCCGAGAGGGGAGATATCACCTGCCATCCGGCCCGGGACTTGGCGTCAAGCCGTCGGAGGCGGCGCTCGCCGTTATTGAACGTATCTGAACTGGTTTTCTGGAGGAGGAACCCATGACCAAAAGAATAAAAAAGCTGGCGCTTGGCACAGCGACCGCGATGCTGATGACCGTGGGGGGATTAGCGCCCGCCATGGCCGATACGGTGTTGAAATTCATTTCCTGGCAGACGGATGATGCCGGCACAGGCGAATGGTGGCGCTCCGCCATCGCCGCCTTCGAGAAACAGCATCCGGGCGTGAAAATCGAATTCACCAAGGCCGAGCGCAGCTCCTACGCCGACACGATGACGACACTCTTTGCGGCCAACCAGCCGCCGCAGATCGTGCATCTGGCGTCCTTCGAATTTCAAATGTTTGCCGATAGCGGCTGGCTGGAACCGCTCGACCCGTGGCTGAAGAAGGACGGCATCGACATGACGGGCTGGGCCGGCCAGCAGAAATGCGAATGGAATGGCGAAACCGTCTGCATCATGACCAACTATTTCGGTTTCGTGATGGCCTACAACAAGAAGATTTTGGAAGAGGTGGGCGTCGCGGTTCCGAAGACCTATGACGAGTTTCTGGCCGCTGCGAAAGCGACGACCAAGGATCTGAACGGCGATGGCATTATCGATCAGTTTGGTACAGGCCACGAAACAAAGGGTGGTCCGGGGCAATATCTCACGGAAATGCTGAACTACATCCTCGATGCCGGCGCCTATTGGACCGACAAGGACGGCAATATCACCATCGATACGCCGCAGATGGTGGAGGGTCTTTCACGCTGGAAAACCGTGATGAAGAGCGGGATCAGTCCGGTCGACATGAGCGCCAGCGACGTGCGCAAGCTGTTTGCCGATGGCAAGATGGCCATGCGGCTCGATGGACCGTGGCTTTATGGTACGACCGAAAAGGGTTCGGCCAAGAGTGACATCGTTTATGTCGCGCCGCCGCTTCATCCGCCGCTTGGCGGGTCTTCCAACGTGCTGGCCATGCCGGCCGATATTCCCGACGACCAGAAGGCATTGGTCTGGGATTTCATCAAGCTGACGATGACGCCGGAATTCCAGCGCAGTTACGCCACCCTTGGCGGCAACACCCCGCCAAGCCCGAAGGCGGATGTCTCGGGTGTTGAAAAGACTATCCCGCATTTTCCGGTGCTGATCGAAACAATGAAGGCCGCGTCGGAAGCCGGTATCGACCGCATCCCGACCGGGCTTGAGCTTTTTTACAACGAGTTCAGCAAGATGGTGATGGAAGAAAGCCAGCGGATGATCATTCAGGATCTCGATCCGGCGGAGGTGGCGAAAACCATGCAGGCAAAGGCCGAAGCCATCAAGGGTTGATCCCCCATTGTCCTGATCCCGTTGTCCTGCCATGGCCCGTAAAGGGCCATGGCCATCATCCGCATCCGGCAGGAGGACCATCCATGACCGAACCCGTTCGGGCTGGGCGTCGCAAGTTCTTCGATCTTGCGCGTCCCAGCCGGCAACATCTCCTCGGCTATATTCTGATCGCGCCCGCGGTCCTGATGGTTGCCGCCATCATCGTCTGGCCGCTCGTGCTGGCCATCGACCTGTCGTTCCAGCAGGTCAAGATTCCAAGGCTTGGCGGCGCCAGCCGGCCGTTTTCGCTGAGCAACTACACCTGGCTGTTCTCGTCGCCGGAATTCTGGCTGGCCTGCTGGGTAACGCTGAAACTGGTCATCGTCGTTACCGCCGGCAGCGTCGCGGTTGGCCTCAGCACGGCGCTTCTGGCCAATAACCGTTTCAACGGCCGTACCGTTGCGCGGCTGGGAATGGCGCTGCCCTGGGCGGTGCCGGAAATCATCGCGGTCGTCATCTTTGCGTGGATGTTCGACACTTCCTTCGGCCTGTTCGGGTGGCTGGCGATCAAGCTCGGTTTTACCGACCAGATGATCCCGTGGGTCAGCAGTTCCACGGCCGCATTCTGGGCCGTGGCGATCACCATGGTGTGGAAGGGTTTTCCTTTCGTCTCGATCATGTGTCTGGCCGGCCTGCAGTCCATCCCCGCCGATTATTATGCGGCCGCAAAGGTGGATGGCGCGAGTTTGTGGCAGCGTTTCCGCTGGATCACCATGCCGCTTTTGATGCCGGTGCTGGGCGTGACGCTGGTGCTGACGCTGCTTTGGGTATTCCGCGACTTTTCCATCATCAAGGTTCTGACCGGCGGCGGGCCGCTGCGTTCAACCCAGACGCTGTCGATCATGACCTATGACCAGGCCTTCCAGTATCACAATTTCGGTCGTGCCGCCGCCGTCGGCGTGCTTACGCTGGTGATCTGCATCGTCGCGAGCCTGTTGATGCTCGGCCGGCGTTCGAAATCGATCTATTGAGGAGGCTTTGATGAAACGGACATTTTTACAGAGCCTTGCCCTTTACGCGACTGTGATTTTCACCCTGGTGATGATCCTGTTCCCGGTCTACTGGCTGCTGGTCACAGCACTTTCCACCACAGACGAGCTTTACCGCCTGCCGCCAACCTTCTGGCCGGATGATGCGCAATGGGATATTTTCGCCAGGGTCTGGGCGGCAAAACCGATCCTGCTGTGGCTCTGGAACTCGATGCTGGCGGCCATCGGCTCGGTGGCGCTATCGATGCTGGTTTCGGTCAGCGCCGGTTATGCACTGTCGCGTTATTCAATGCGGGGCGGCGCGACCATGGGTCTCTTCGTCCTGACGGCGAAGATGTTGCCTGCGACGCTGCTCGTCATTCCGCTGTTTTCGATCTTTTCCAGCTTCGGTCTGATCGGTAGCCTCTGGACACTGGTGCTGGCGCATTCGACCATGATCATTCCTTTCGCCACATGGATGCTGAAAGGCTATTTCGACACCATTCCGAAGGAATTGGAGCAGGCCGCCATGGTGGATGGCTGCTCGCCGATCGGCGCGATGGTGCGTGTCGTGCTTCCCATCGCCACACCGGGGCTTGCCGCCACCGCACTCTATGCCTTTGTGCTCAGCTGGGCAGACTATGCCTATGCTCGCACCTTCCTCGTCAACTCGCCGGACAACTGGACGGCCAATCTCGGCATCACCACGATGCAGGGCGAATATGTCACCTACTGGAACGACATCTCCGCCGCATCCGTGTTCATCGCGCTGCCGATCATCGCAATCTACCTGTTCCTTGAACGTTATTTGGTCGGCGGCCTCACCGCTGGCGCGGAGAAATAAGCATGGCCAATATTTCCATTCGCAACGTCAGTAAGTCCTATGGCGCGCTCAACGTTCTCAGGCCCTTTTCGCTTGAGATCGAGAATGGCGAGTTCGTGGTGCTGGTCGGGCCTTCCGGCTGCGGCAAGTCGACGATGCTGAAAATCCTAGCCGGCCTCGAACCGGCAAGCGAAGGCCAGATCTTCATCGGCGACAACGAAGTGACGGATCTGGCGCCGGGTGACCGCGACATCGCCATGGTGTTCCAGAACTATGCGCTTTATCCGCACCTGACCGTTCGCCAGAATATCGGCTTTGGCCTTAAGATGCGCGGCACCGACAAGACCGAGATCGACCGCCGTGTTGATGATGCCGCGCGCATTCTGGAAGTCACCCCATATCTCGATCGCAAGCCCAAGGATCTCTCGGGCGGCCAGCGCCAGCGCGTAGCGCTCGGCCGCGCCATCGTGCGCCAGCCGCAGGCTTTCCTGATGGACGAGCCGCTGTCCAACCTCGATGCCAAGCTGCGCGTCCACATGCGTGCCGAGATCGGCGCGTTGCACAAGCGCATCGGCGTCACCACCGTTTATGTGACGCATGATCAGGTCGAAGCGATGACAATGGCGGATCGCGTCGTCATCATGCAGGGCGGCATCATCCAGCAGATCGCTGCACCGGACGAGCTTTTCAACAATCCGGCCAATCTGTTCGTTGCCGGGTTCATCGGTTCTCCGGGCATGAATTTCCTCAATGCGGAACTGCGTGACGGCACGGTGACCCTCTTTGGGCAACAGGTTTCCCTGCCGGGGGTCGTCGAGCGTCAGGGCAGCGTGATCGTCGGCCTGCGGCCGGAACATCTCGTTCTGGGCGATGCGCCTGTTACCTTCGAAGTCCGTCCGACGCTGGTGGAAAGCCTGGGATCGGAAAAATATGTCTATTTCGATGCGGAGGGCGCAAGGGTCGCAGATGGCGAAGAAGGCAAGTCCAAGGGGCTGATCGCGCGCGTCTCGCATACCGGCAATCTTCCCGGCAATGAGGCACTCCGGCTCGGTTTCGATCCGGCGCAGCTTTATCTCTTCGATTCAAAGACCGGAGCAAGACTATGATCCTTGTCACCGGATCGTCAGGCCGTGTCGGCCGCGCCGTTGTCGCCGCCTTGCGCGCGCAGGGCCGAACCGTTCGCGGCTTTGATCTCAGACCCTCGGGAACCGGCGGCGAGGAGGTTGTAGGGTCACTTGAGGATGCGCAGGCTTTGTCCGACGCCATCAAGGGTGTGAGCGCCGTCCTGCATCTGGGGGCGTTCATGTCCTGGGCTCCGGCGGATCGCGACCGCATGTTTGCCGTCAATGTCGAGGGCACGCGCCGGCTTCTGGATGCGGCTTCAGCAGCCGGCGTGCGGCGGTTCGTTTTCGCCTCATCGGGCGAGGTCTATCCGGAAAACCGCCCGGAGTTCCTGCCGGTCACCGAGGACCATCCGCTTTGCCCCAATTCGCCGTACGGTCTGACCAAGCTTCTGGGCGAAGAGCTGGTGCGCTTTCACCAACGAAACGGCACGATGGAAACGGTTATCCTGCGTTTCTCGCATACGCAGGATGCGGCGGAGCTGCTGGATGAGGACAGTTTCTTTTCCGGCCCCCGGTTTTTCCTGCGGCCGCGCATCCGCCAGCAGCAGAATTTCGGAAACACCGCCATCGCCGAATTGCTCCAGTCCCGCGATATCGGCGAACCCGCGCACATTCTGGCGCGCAACGAAAACGGCCGGCCGTTCCGCATGCATATAACCGAGACACGCGATATGGTGGCGGGGATTCTGCTTGCTCTCGACCATCCCGACGCGGCGGGCGGCATCTTCAATCTCGAGGCGGATGAACCTGCCGATTTCGCCACGCTTCTGCCGAGGATTGCGGCGCTGACCGGCCTTCCCATCGTGACAGTCGATTTTCCTGGCGACGGCGTTTATTACCATACGTCCAACGAGCGGATCAGAAACACTTTGGGGTTTGAAGCGGAATGGACGATGGACCGGATGCTGGACGACGCGGCGGTCGCAAGGCGGCAGCGACTCGCGAAGGAGCAGAGGCAATGAAACCCGAGACGCCGGGGGGCACGGCGGCGCTTGCCAAGGGGCTGACCCTGCTCGACATGGTCGCCGATGCGCCGGAACCGCTGCGTTTTGCCGAGCTGCTGCGCGCCTCCGGTCTGCCGAAGCCGACATTCGCGCGAATCCTGCGCACCCTCATCGCTTATGGCCTCGTCCGTCAGGATGAGGCCCGCGGCACCTATGTGCTGGGCCAGCGTTTTCTGGAAATGTCCCACAAGGTTTGGGAGAGCTTCGATCTCGTCTCGGCGGCGACCCCGGAACTGGAGCGGCTGGCCGCTGAACTGGGGGAGACGGTTGCACTGTGCCGGCTTGACGGCACCATGACGCAATATCTCGCCGAACGCTCGCCGAACGGTCTTTCGGTGCGCGTCGAGGTGGGGCGCCGCGTGCCGCTGCATTGCACCGCACCGGGCAAGGCGCTGCTCGCCTTTCAGGACCCCGCCGTTGGCCGCGCGCTGCTGGATCGCCTGACGCTCGATCTGCAGACACCCAAAACCATTACCACCCTCGATGCGCTGCAGGCGGATCTGACGCTGACGCGGGCACGGGGTTATTCGATTTCCTACGAGGAGCATCTGCCGGGCGTGAATTCGGTCGCCGCCCCTGTCATGGGCCGGGACAATACGCCGATGGGCGTGCTTGTTGCGCTCGGGCCGTCGTCGCGGCTGGATTCCTCCAATATCCATCCCGCCGGGCGTGAATTGATTGCCGCCGCCCGCCGCATTACCGGTGCCGCCGGGGCCGTGGCGATCAGCTCGCGACCGCGCCCGCGTTCGGCAACGGGCCGCCCCAGTGCCGAACTCAGCTGCATTCTGCCTTGGGGTGCGCAGCTGGGGGAAAGCCCGGTCTGGCACGAGGGGGAAAACGCGCTCTATTGGGTGGATATCCTGCATCCGGCGGTGTACCGCTTCGATCCCGCTACTGGCCGCAACGAAACCTGCGAGACCGGCAAGCTGGTCAGCGCCGTCATCCCGGTCACCGACGGGCGGTTGCTGGTGGCGTCGCAGGATGGCGTCGAATGGCTGGATTTCGCCTCCGGCCGGCTGACACCCTTCGTCAGCCCGGAGGCGGGCATCGTCGACAACCGCCTCAACGATGCCAAATGCGGGCCGGATGGCGCGATATGGGTCGGATCGATGCGCATCGATGCCTCCAAGCCCACCGGTGCACTATATCGCATCAATGCAAATGGCGCGTCCGAGCGCAAGGAAGGCGGCATCATCGTCTCCAACGGCCTCGGCTGGAGCCCGGATGGCCGGACCTTCTATTTCGTCGATACCGTGCCCGGTCTCATCCACGCCTATGATTGCGATCCGGCGACGGGCGCGCTGTCGCAGCGCCGTGAATTCGCCCGCATTCCGGTGGCCGATGGCCGGCCGGATGGTCTGGCGGTGGATGCCGAAGGCGGTGTCTGGTGCGCCATCTGGGATGGCTGGTGCGTGCGCCGTTATCTTCCGAACGGCAAGCTGGACCAGGTGATCGACATGCCGGTGCCACGCCCTTCCAGCATCGCTTTTGGCGGGCCGGACCTGTCGACGCTGTTCATCACCAGCGCCCGCACGCGCCTGCCTGCCTCCACACTCGCCGATGCGCCGCTCTCCGGCGGCCTGTTTTCCTGCCGCCCGGGAATTGCCGGCGCGCGCATTTCGCTGTTTGAAGGATAAGGGATGCGTCTCGAAAGCGTCTTTGGATTGACGGGCCGCACGGCGCTCGTCACCGGTTCCAGTCGTGGCATAGGCGCCGCCATTGCCGAGGGGCTGGCGGGCGCGGGCGCCCATGTCATCCTGCATGGCATAAAGCCGGGCGCTGCCGCGCCCGTGCAGCACCGGATCGTCGCAAGCGGCGGCACGGCGCAGGAACTGGCGGGCGATCTGTCCGAACCCGGTGCCGGTCGTGATCTCATCGAACGGGCCGAGGCGATTGCGCCGGTCGATATTCTTGTCATCAATGCCAGCGCCCAGATCAACGCCGTGCTTTATGAACTGACAGCGGACGATCTGGCGTTTCAGCTGGCGGTCAATCTGGGCTCGACGGTGGATATGCTGCAGGCGGCCCTGCCGCGCATGGCGGCCCGCAAATGGGGCAGGGTGGTTTCCATCGGTTCGGTCAATCAGCTGCGGCCGAAGGGCATCGTCACCGCCTATGCCGCCACCAAGGCTGCGCAGCACAATCTGATCCAGAGTCAGGCGCGGGATTATGCGCGCGACAATGTGTTGCTCAACACACTCGCGCCCGGCCTCATCGACACCGACCGCAATGCCCACCGTCGTGATGAGGATCCCGAAGGCTGGGGGGAATACGTCCGGACGCTGAACTGGATGGGCCGTGCCGGGCAGCCGGAAGAAATGGTGGGGGCCGCCATCTTCCTGTCGTCGCAGGCCTGCAGTTTCATGACCGGGGAGAACATTTTTCTGACAGGGGGATATTGACGGATTTGCCGGTACGGCTTGCTACTAGAATTCGCAACAAGGCTGCGTATCCCGAGATTCCTGCATATTCGGGATGCCGGCCCATCGCGCGGATCAGAGGACGACAGACACTTCAGACCCATTCCGTCAAACGGAGTCTGCAGCCTGCTGAGTGACAAATGGATTGTGCCGGTTCTTTGGCGTCGTTCTCTCGCGGAAGATCATCGGCTCCGCTTTTGAAAAGAGGTAGGCTTGCGCCATCGGACTTCTGTAATGACAGTGGCGTTGGTTCGGATTCCTTTCAACTGCGTGTCTGCGAAATGGTGCGTCGGCGGTGCGTATCTCTTCAAGACTTTTGTCCGGCTGCAAAGCAAACAAAGCGATGGCGCCGCGCAGACGTGAATCAACCCGCTACCTTCCGGAGCGATTTCTCAATCTCTCCTCCGCAATAAGCGTTGCCGTATTCCTCGAAACTTTTATCGTTCAAGGCGGCCAGCGAAGTTGTGGCTACCACTCTTCTGGAAAGGTCCCAGATTGTAGGTGACGTATCCTCAATGATGCCCTGAATCACAGGGAACCGGTCGGCGACCGTAGTCCAAAGGATTGCAGTCGCTATATCTGCTACGCCAATCTTTTCTGTTCCGAGCATAAATCCGGAAGTAGCGCTCAAGCCGTTTCGTGCCCCGGTATCCGCGAAAATACGGATCCATTTTTGGAGGCGTGGGACGAACCCTTCCCATTTTTCAGGTGTCCACATTTCGCGCCCGCCGTTGAGAGTCAACTCATCAAGGACATCGTTGGCATCGTTAACGATCTTGGCGCTGAGTGCGCGGCCCTCAATAGTTGTCGGCAACATCTCCAGCCGTTCACCCAGGTAGATGGCGATCGCCGGCATCTGGGAGATCGCAAAATTGCGCTCACGGTCAATCAGAACCGGTGGCCCCATGAAGGCAACCGGCTGCTTTTCCACCCCACAATCCATAATATCTTCAATCGCATCGGCATCGTGTTCATCCCAGAAGTACCCACAATGGGCCAGAATTCCGCGGATGAACTGACCTCTAAAAGGAACTGGCCAGTAATAAAGGGCGAAGTTTTTCATGCCTTCCTCCATTGGTCATGCAAACAACGAACGGCGTTGGTTGTTACCAGTTCCCCGACGATTTCCTCGCTAAAACAGAACACCCTGCGGGGTAGTCATCTAACCTCTACACGAACGCTATGCTCAGTCTCTTGAGGTCGCCGTTTTTCCGCAGGCTGAGCGTTCACTCCCCCATCACCAGTCCCTCGCGTCGTGGGTCGGCGCTGCCGGCCAAGCCTTCGGCGGTGATTTCGACAGCATGCAGACCGGAGTTCATCTCACCCGGTTTCACCTCGTAACCCAGCGCCTTCAGCGGACCGGCCAATTCTTCCGCGCTGGTGCCGGCCTCGATGTCATAGGTGCCGAACCGGTTGATGAGATGCGGCTGGGCGACGATCACTTCCACCGGCATGCCCCAGTCGATATAGGCGATCAGCGCCTGCGCCACATAGCCGATGATCTGGCTTCCTCCGGGCGAACCAATGGCGAGCAGCGGTTTTCCATCCTTCATCACGATAGTGGGGGCCATGGAGGAGCGCGGTCGTTTACCGGGTTCGACGCGGTTGGCGATCGGCAGACCGCCGTCATGGGTCTTGAAGGAAAAGTCCGTCAACTCGTTGTTCAGCAGGAAGCCATTCGTCATCAGACGCGAGCCGAAGCCGCTTTCGATCGTTGTCGTCATCGAGACCACGTTGCCTTCCTTGTCGACGATGACGAAATGGCTCGTCGACGGCAACTCAAGCGCGGCATCCCGGCCGAAAAGCAGCGCGTGGTCCCATTCCGGCGCACCGGCATTGACCGCGTCTTTGGCCAGCGCCTTGTCGCCGTCGAGCAGCTTTGCCCTCTCCCCTAGATAGGTCTTGTCCAGCATGCCCTTGACCGGTAGCGGCACGAAATCGGTGTCAGCGACGTAACGCTCGCGGTCGGCGAAGGCGAGACGCTGCGCATCGCCGATAATGCGCCAGCTTTCGACATTTTTCGGCCCCAGCGACCTGAGATCGAAATTCTCCGCCATGCCGAGCATCTGGCCGATGGCGATGCCGCCTGACGATGGCGGTCCCATGCCGCAAACGTCAAGTACACGATAGACAAAGCAGACTGGCTCGCGCTCGATGACGCGATAGTTGGAAAGATCGGAAAGCGACAGCACGCCAGGATTGTCGGCTGCCTCGCGCACGGTCTTGACGATCGCCTCGGCAATTTTCCCCTTGTAAAAGGCATCGGCGCCGCCCTTGGCGATCGCTGCAAGCGTCTCGGCATAGGCCGGGTTCTTCAACGGAGCACCGGCCTGCAGCGCGGCCCCGGAGGTGTCGAAGAAATAGGACCGCGCTTCTGGATATGTCTTCAGCCGGTCACCCTCTGATGCGATCAGAGAGGCAAGGCGCGGCGACACCTGAAAACCTTCAGTCGCCAGCGTTTCCGCCGGCTTCAGCAGGCTTGCCCATTCCGCCTTTCCATAGCGTTTGTGAGCTTCCTCCAGAAGTCGCACCGTTCCCGGCGTGCCAACGGAACGACCGCCGATGACTGCGTTCATGAATTTAAGCGGCTGACCTTTGTCATCCAGGAAGAGCTTTGGCGTGGCATCCATCGGTGCCGTCTCCCGGCCGTCCAACGTCGTCAGCCTGCCGCTTTTAGCGTGGTAATAGACGAGGAAGGCGCCGCCGCCGAGACCGGAACTCTGCGGTTCAACGAGGCCCAGCACAGTCTGCACCGCCACCATCGCATCTATGGCGTTGCCGCCTGCGGCGATCACGTCGCGTCCCGCTTTGGTCGCCAGCGGATTGGCTGCGGCGACCATGAAGTTCTTTGACTGGACGCGTTTGGCGGTGGCAAGCCCGGTTGCCCTTTCCGGCGCCACCGCGTCGGACGCCTGCTGGGCGGAGGCGATTGCGGTGGAAAACATCAAGGCAACAACAGCCTCACAGAGAAATCTCATTTTCATCGGCCTCATCCTTCAGAGCGGCGCAAACCATGAATGTGAGAAGGGCAAATCTCGCAGGCGCTTAAGATCAACTCTCGGGCGACTGCCCTTCCCGGTCAAACATTCGATTTTAATGGCAGTCTAATCAGCCAATCTGGAACGACGATCTGCCGGCCGCCGTTCAGCGTTCAAGTTCGTAAGAAAACACAACAGCCTCCGGGTTGGCCAGAATATTCGGCGCTAATGGAATTCAGCAAGCTCCCGCAAGTCCCAGTGCATTCTCTCACTATCGCCCTGTGTCAGGCCTTCACCCCGTGCAGGATGGGGCGCTATCCCTTTATCCCGCTTGCCGCGATACTGGAGATGAACAGCCTCTGCAGGCAGAGATAAAAGATCAGCACCGGCAGCGTGATGATGGCGAGATAGGCCATCACCTCACCCCAGGGTGTGTTGAGCTGGAAGAAATATTGCAGCCCCACCATCACCGGCCTGTAGGCCTCGGACTGGGTAACGAGAAGCGGCCATAGATATTGCTGGCTGTACATGACGAGAAACTTCAGGATCGCAGCCGTTGCGATGACCGGGCCGCTAAGCGGCATCACCACCTGTGCGTAAATCCGCAGCCAGCTGGCCCCGTCGATGCGCGCCGCCTCCAGCAACTCCTTTGGCAGATCCTTGAAATATTGCACGAAGAGGAAAATCGTCAGCCCGTCTGCGATCCATGGGATGATCTGCACATGCCACGAATTGAGCCATCCCCAGGTAAACCCGTTGCTGCCGATCCATGGCAGATTGTTGACCTCGAGCAGCAGCGGCACGGCAATGGTTTCAAAGGGAATGATGAGCGTGGCGAGGATGATCGAAAAGAGAACATCCTTTCCGCGCCAGTTCAAAAAGGTAAAGGCGAATGCGGCAAGCGAGCCAAGCAGCAGGGCGAGAAACACGGTAACGGCCGTTACCAGAACCGAGTTGAATATGAAGGTCGCAATCGGCGCCCGGGCGAAAGCGGCGGTGTAGTTTTGAAGCGACAGATCTCCAACCGGCAGGAAAGCGCGTATCGAGGTCGCATCACTGAGCAGCTGGTCGTTCGGTTTCAGCGACGAGAAGCCCATGAACAAGAGAGGCAAAATGAAGATCGCCGCGAAAGCGAGCATGAGCACATAGTTGCCGATGAGAAAAGCGAGGCTCTTGCGTTGTCCGGCCTGCATCATTGCTTCTCCCTTGTCAGGTATCGTTGGGTCAGTGAGATGCACAGGACAAGCAGGAAGAGGACGACCGAGATTGCCGAACCTGCCGCGATGTCCTGTTGTCGGTATCCCCGCTCAACCGCCTGATAGACGATGCTTTGTGTCGAATCGCGGGGGCCGCCCTTGGTCATCACATCGATCTGCGCAAAAAGGGCAAAAGCCTGCATGGTGATGACGATGATAATTAGCACGGCGGTGTTGCGCAGCAGCGGCCAGGTTATCATGCTGAACTTCTGCCAGCGGCTCGCGCCTTCGATATCGGCTGCCTCGTAAAGATCCGGAGAGATTGTTTGCAGGCCGGAAAGCCATATGACCATGTGGAAACCGACCCCCTGCCAGACGGACATGACCAGGATGGCCCACAGGGCGGTATCGGTTCTGCCCAGCCAGTCGACTGGCTGGAAAAGCCCGAAGCTCATGTAACTCAAAAGGCTGTTGAGGAGCCCGTTATCCGCCGCATAAATAAACCGCCAGAGCAACGCCACCACCACAACCGACAGCACGACGGGCATGAAGTAGACCGCGCGGAAAATCGTGACGCCGGGAATCTTCTGGTTCACCAACAGGGCAAGAAACAACGCCAGTGCCGCCTGAACCGGGGCAACGACCGCCACGAAGGAAAGCGTGTTGACGAGCGCTGTCAAAAACACGACGTCGCGCGCCAGAATGACGATCTGGTTCTCACCCCAGCTGAAGCTCCTATATTCCCGCATCCCGTCCAGATGGGGATAGTCTGGATTGTTGCGGGTGAAAGTGCGAATTCGCGGATAGGAGGTTGCGCCATCCGCATCCTGCTTGAGGCTCCCATCCGCCTCCCTTTCCGGCTCAAGCTTCAGCACGCCGATACCCAGCAGCCGGGTGTAATTTTCAACGCCGACAAACTCGGTCGGATTGGGAGATGTCAGCCGCTGGTTGGTGAAGGAAAACCCGAGCCCCAGCAGAAAGGGCGTGATCAGGAACAGCCCGATCAGCACCATCGCCGGTGCAGCCATGAACCAGCCCGTAAAGCTGTCCCGGGTCAATTTTCCCTTTGAAGACAAGAGCGCCATCGACAACCTTCCCCTATTTGGGTTGGTAACCGGAATTGCGTTCTATGTTGTTGTTTATCTCGTCGGCCGCGTTGTCCAGCGTATCGGCGACATCCGCGCCATTGGCAATGTCAGACACCGCTTTCGAAAACACCGGCGAGATGAAGGCGTAAGCCGGCGTCACCGGGCGCAACGTTCCCTGACGCTTGGAGAGCTCGAAGAAAACTTCGAGCGGGCCACCCTGTTTATAGTTCTCCGTCATCTGGGCTGCGGAAGACGTGGCCGGGATCAGGCCGATCGCATCGGAGAACTGCGCGAGATATTTGTCCTGTATGGCGAATTCGATGAAGGCGGATGCGCCTTGGGGATGCTTGCTGGTGGCCGATACACCAAACTGCCAGGATCCTGCACCGATCTTCGGACCGTTCCCGAAATCAGGGGCAGGCAGGAACAGCAGGTCGTCTCCATATTTCTCCAGAGCCTTCACCGCAACCCAGTTGCCCATCCATTGCAGCGCGTGACGGCCTTCCAGAAAGCCGGTTTCATGGTCGGCAGGCGATTGCGATGTTCCGGGTGCCAGTTTTTTCTGGAACAGGGACTGCCACCATTCTCCGAACTTGATGGCATTGTCTCCGTTAAGGGCGTTCTCGGCGGTTTGATAATTTTCCTTGTCGATCAGGCTTCCGCCGAAGCTTTCCAGAAATGGGCTGAAGGCATAGCTGTACCATTCGGTTTTATCGGCCATACCGAGGTCGATCGCATATTCGAACTTGCCGCTGGCCGCGAGCTTTTCGAGCGCGGCATTAAATTCCTCGCCGCTCCACGGCCGGTCCAGCGTTGGAATGCGAATGCCATTTTCATCGAGAACCGATTTGCGGGCAAAGACCGCGACAGCCGCGTCCCACAGGCCGACCGAATAGAGCTTGTCTCCCCACTTTCCCACCGCGCCGGGCAGGAAATTGGCAAGCTTTGCCTCGTCGATCTGCAGTGGCTGCAGATAACCGGACCAGGCCCAGTTCGGCATGTTCGGGCCGTCGACATCCAGAATGTCTGGCAGCTTGTTGGAGAGCGCGGCGGCGGTGACGGATTCGTTATAGGCGGTTTGGGGAAATTCCTGAAGCGAGACCCGCCAGTCCGACTGGGACGAATTGAAGTCCTCAATGATGCCGGCCAGAATCTTGCGTTCTTCCACATTGCCCGCGCCGTGATACCACATGGTCAGGTCGGTCTGCGCCAGTGCCACAGTGGAAAAAAGCGTCGTCAAGGCAGCGGCTGCCCCCACAAAAATGGCTTTGGTGATCATAGATTGTCCTCCTCCTGAAGAAGAGTAACTTCAACATCTACCGATTGTTCCGCAGAAAATTTGCGTTCTGGCGCGGCACCTTCTCAGGAACGCGACCAGAAGAAGCTTCCGAAAAATAAACAGCACGGAGAAGTGAAGGAGCCGAGCGAAAGCGTTTCTGGGGGCAGGCCGGGCCCTCGAAAAAAGCCAGCCCTCAGCGAAGTCCACGCCGTGTTCCCGCAGATACGCTGCCTGCTCCTCCGTCTCGATACCGTCGCAGAGGGTCAACAGGCCAAGTTCACGCGCCATTCCGGTAATATGCAGCGTAACGGTGCTGGTTGCGGATTTCCTGCCAGTCGTGTCGACGAAGGACTTGTCGATCTTCAGGGCATCCATCGGGAGCCCCTGCAAATATTGAAGGCTGGAATAGCCGGTGCCGAAATCGTCTATCGCGATGGAATGTCCCGCCTTGCGCGGGCTCATCGCTTTGGCGTCTATCCTCAGATCCCGGACCCATCAAGCTCCCGGGCATCGTCACCTTCCCAGGGAGCGGGCATCGCAAGGCCATCGGTATTGGCTGAGGGCATAGGCATCCAGCACTTCAATTCCGGCTCGGAGTATTCGATGATCCGCCCTGGCGAAGAGTCTGAGGCACGCCAGCCTTCTGAACCGTACTGGTCGCCTTTCGACCAGTACGCAAGGTCTACTTGGGATGGCCCTTGTTCGGACGGACGTATCGTGATGAGAATCCGATCTCCGTTTTTCGGCGCGCTTGCCATATGGCGCCATCGGTGTGGTTGATCCATCATTTCCCCCATCGTTCAGGCATTCAAGTCTCGCCTCACCGTCCAAGAGGGTCAACTCAAACTTTGTATGACCCTGTATCGATCCGACGGAATTCGACGTCCCTGCAATGAATTTGCCCGTTAACGTTTCTCTCCAGAATCTCGAAAAGAAAGGGAAACCCAAGCATGGCGGGTCTCCTCATAAACGCTCTGAGTTGGTTCCATAGCGCTTGCATCTTCAAAACAGCCCAAGGCGATGGCGACGAGATTGGGCCGAAATTCCGGTATCCAATAGACGGTCGATCCACAGACGGGGCAGAAGCGGAACTCCAGGCTCTTCCCGCTATCTCCGGGCCGCATGTAGGTTTGGTATTCTCCCGACGCAGTAACTTGATCGGCTTCATAAAATACCGCGACACCGAACGCTGAGCCGGTACGATGCTGGCACGCACGGCAGTGACAAACGGAGACCTTGCGGGGTTCTGCGTTTGTCACGACAGTTAGCTGACGACATGAGCAATGGGCCAAGCGCAAACTGTTGCTCCCAGTTCTAAATCCCCGAAATATGGCTTTCGAGGCCCCTCCACCACTCACCGGCAGGAACCGCCCCTCCGGATCTCAGGCTTCGACAGCTTCGCTAACATCATCCAGAAGAAAATGCACGATCACATAGCGTGTCGTGTATTTCTGACCGCTATCGGAGACGCTTTCGATACTGCCGCCGTCGGAAGGGTGCCATTTCTGGTAGTGGGGGTTGTTGGCGATCAGCGTAATCGCCTTGTCAGAGAACCTGCCGTTCAGCCGGTAGCGGGCCTCTGCGAGATGCCAGATATTTTCAAAATCCTGCTGGCTGATCCGGGCTTTCAAGGCCTTTCTGGATATTGTTTTTCCGGGCGAACCATCGTCATGCGCCGTCGATGGAATATGTAGGTCAACCTCTTCTGCACCGTCCAGCAGAAACGCAAATTCGTCTGGCCACATCCGTCTCACGTATCGCTCCTCCCAAAGCTTACCGTCATACAGCGCGATCATGATAGCGCCTCCGCCGCGAGAGGCAATGGCGGATATGCACCTGTGTTTCCCTCGCGCGCCCACAATCGATGTCGCGAGTTCGAATAGCTGGAACTTGAAATTGGCCGGGAGATCGTGCTTGTTCACGGTCAGCAGGGCACGTGCGTGTCCCCGCCGGCCAACGAACTGCATCGAGGAGTAAGGCATGAAGAAGCTCATCAACGATCCAGCCACCGTTGTGCGGGACATGCTCGAAGGCGTGGTGGCCCTCAGCCCCGCGACGGTCCTGCTTGCGGATGAGAATGTCGTTATCCGGTCTGGCCTTCAGGCCCCGGAAAAGCGCAGGGTGGCGGTGCTGTCGGGCGGGGGCAGTGGCCATGAGCCAGCCCATGCGGGTTATGTGGGCGCGGGCATGCTGACCGTTGCGGTGGCAGGCGATGTCTTCACCTCGCCAAGCACCGATGCGGTTCTTGCCGGCATCAGGGCTGCGGCCGGACCCGCCGGCGCTCTGGTTATCGTCAAGAACTACACGGGCGACCGGCTGAATTTCGGATTGGCGGCCGAGCTGGCGCGAGCTGAAGGAATTCCGGTCGAAATCGTGGTCGTTGCCGATGATGTCGCCTTGAAGGACACAGTTCCCGACGACCGCCGCCGGGGTATTGCAGGCACAGTGCTCGTTCACAAGCTCGCCGGCGCGGCCGCGGAGCAGGGACTTCCCCTTCAAGAGGTGGCTCGCATCGCCCGGGAAGCCGCCGAAAAATTGTCCTCCATGGGAATATCGCTGGGCTCCTGCACGCTCCCTGCCGTCGGCAGGCCGGGCTTCGTCCTTGGTGACGCTGAAATCGAAGTCGGGCTCGGCATCCATGGCGAGCAGGGCGTCCGGCGGATGTCCATCGCATCGGCGGACGAGCTTGTGAAGCTGGTCCTCGAGACGATCGAAGCCGATGGCGGGCTGAAGAGCGGAGACCGGGTTGAGCTTCTGGTCAACGGACTGGGATCGACGCCGCCAATGGAACTTGCGGTCGTGGCGCGATCCGCCATCACACGCCTGGAAGCAAAGGGCGTCGTGGTCGAACGGGCATGGGCCGGTACCTTCCTCTCCGCCCTCGATATGCCCGGCTTTTCTTTGTCGGTCATGCATGTGGACGACGCAATGCTCAACCTCATCGATGCGCCGACCGACGCCGGCGCATGGCCGCGCGGCGGTGCGGTGAACCGCAACCGCGTCTTGCCTTCGGCAGGTGTCGAGAAGAGCGTGACTGCGGAAATCGAAATAACAGCAGCCGGTGAACGACTGCGTTCCGCGGCGGAGCGGGTCGCCCGAGCCCTGATCGCTGCAGAGCCTAAACTGACGCAGCTCGACAGTGTTACGGGCGACGGTGACCTTGGGACAAGCATGGTGCG
Source organism: Agrobacterium sp. CFBP 3001 (assembly GCF_027871605.1). NCBI lineage: Bacteria > Pseudomonadati > Pseudomonadota > Alphaproteobacteria > Hyphomicrobiales > Rhizobiaceae > Agrobacterium > Agrobacterium sp. CFBP 3001. The sequence goes on along the minus strand of NZ_JAQAHD010000015.1, from coordinate 82,942 downwards.
AGGCGCCGAAGCAATATTGGCGCTGCCGGGGGAGAGCTTCGCAGATGTGTCCGGTGGCTTGATGGCGATGGCGAATGCGATGCGGAAGGCAATCGGCGGAAGCTCGGGCCCCTTTTACGCCACGGGCCTGATGCGCGCTTCGCGCCATCTTGCCGGGATCGAAAAGCCGACGGACCAACAGATGGCGGAGGCGTTCGTGGCTGCCGTTCTCGCGGTCTCGGAACTCGGTGGTGCAAGACCGGGGGACCGTACGATGATAGATGCGCTTCATCCGGCGGCGGAAACGTTCCGGGACAGGCTCGCAGCCGGAGCTTCGGCCGACGAGGCTTGGCGATCCGCCTCGGCGGCAGGCATCGCAGGCGCCGAGGCGACGGCGTCGATGAAGCCGCGGCTCGGGCGCGCGAGCTATCTTGGCGAGCGGGCTATAGGACATCCCGATGCGGGAGCTGTCGCCGTCAGCATCTGGCTTGAAGCAATAGGGAACGATTAGCGCCGATGGGCGGCGGGCCTGATGAGAAAGCGGGTTGCCGCCGTGGCCGCGAAGCTCAGATGCGCCGCGCCTTGATGGTGTTCATGACGAAGCTGGTCTCAATGGTCTCGACGCATTTCAGCTTTGCAATCTTGTCCTTGATGAAACGCTCGTAATCCTCCAGCCCACCGCACATGACCTTGAGCATATAGTCCCTCGGACCCGTGACGAGATGACATTCGAGAACCTCGTCCCAGTCAAGAACGGCTGCCTCGAACATCCGGATTTCGTCATCGTGCTGGCGGCTGAGGCGGACGGAAGCAAGGGCGGTCATGGTCCATCCCTCGATTGCGGGATTGATGATCGCGGAGTACCCTTTGATGGCGCCCATCTCTTCCAGGCGTCGAAGCCGTCGCAGGCACGCCGATGCCGACAGTCCGACCCGCTCGGCAAGTTCGTTGTTCGTGATCCGCGCATCGGCAGACAATTCCTTGAGTATCCGCCTGTCGATCGGGTCTGCAATTTTTTGCGACATAAATGACCGTTCTCCGCAATATATTGCTTCATGAGATAACTTGACGCTTCAGAATGCAAGGTATTTTGGTTTCACTGCGTGTAACCTGCGGGTAGTTCAACGCCAGCTCAGGGATCATCGGAAATGACCGCGCCGCATCCGTCCAAAACCCATATCGGCAACCACGCTCTCCATCCTGAAACCCAGATGCTCAATTACGGTTATGATCCGGAATTGTCGGAGGGCGCCGTAAAGCCTCCCGTGTTCCTGACATCGACCTTCGTTTTCAAATCGGCGGAAGACGGGCGCGACTTCTTCGACTATGTCTCCGGCCGCAAGGAGCCGCCGGAGGGCAGGGGCGCGGGCCTCGTCTATTCGCGCTTCAACCATCCGAACAGCGAAATCGTCGAGGATCGTCTTGCCGTTTATGAGCGCACCGAGAGCTGTGCGCTGTTCTCCTCGGGCATGTCCGCCATTTCAACGACACTTTTCGCCTTCGTGCGGCCCGGTGACACCGTGCTGCATTCCCAGCCGCTGTATGGCGGCACGGAGACGCTGCTGGCCAAGACCTTCCATAATTTCGGCGTCTCGGCGGTGGGTTTCGCCGATGGTGTCAGCGAAACCTCGGTGATGGCTGCCGCAGAAGAGGCGATGGCGAAAGGCAGGGTCTCCGTCATCCTCATCGAGACCCCCGCCAATCCGACAAACAGCATTGTCGATATTTCGATGATGAGCCGGGTCGCCGACTTGATCAGCGAAAGGCAGGGGCACAGGCCAATCATCGCCTGCGATAATACGCTTCTCGGCCCGGTGTTCCAGCGGCCCATCGAATACGGTGCGGACATCTCGCTCTATTCGCTGACGAAATATGTTGGCGGGCATTCCGACCTCATTGCCGGGGCAGCGCTCGGCCGGAAGGAAGTCATGAAACAGGTGAAGGCGTTGCGTGGAGCAATCGGCACGCAGCTCGATCCGCATTCGTGCTGGATGCTCGGACGTTCCCTTGAGACGCTGCAGATCCGGATGGAGCGGGCGGACAGCAACGCCAGGGTCGTGGCGGAATTCCTGAATACGCATCCCAAGGTCGAGAAAATCCATTACCTGCCGTTCAGCGATCCGGCGTCCGCGGTTGGCAGGGTATTCGCCGCTCAATGCTCCGGCGCGGGATCGACCTTCTCGTTCGACATCGTCGGCGGGCAGGCCGCATCTTTCAAATTCCTCAATTCGCTCAACATATTCAAACTCGCGGTAAGTCTCGGCGGCACAGAGTCTCTTGCGTCTCACCCCGCAACGATGACGCATTCGGGAGTTCCTGCCGATGTCCGCCAGCGCATCGGTGTGCTGGATTCCACGATCCGGCTGTCAATCGGCATCGAACATCCCGACGATCTTGTCGCCGACCTGACCCTTGCCCTGGATCAGGCCTAACGAAAACGGGAACGCTGCTTACCCCACGCGCCAAAGAAATGATTGAAAGCTGCCCTCAGGTTGCAAACCTGGATAGGGTCACTCACGGTCGCGTCGCGCGGCTCGCTTTCCAACGTCGCCGATTTGCGGCATTAAGTGTTGTGAAGTGAAGTGTGCAAGATGAATGTGTCGGGGGCGCATGAAACTCAGGAGCCAGATTCTCGCATTGGCCATCGGGCCTCTCGTTCTTGCGATTATCGTCATCACAGCGCTGATCACGTGGCAGTCCATGACGCTGGCGCGCACGAGCATCGATGCGTTCGAACGAAACATGCTCGCGGCAAAGGAGGCTGAACTCCTTAACCTCACCAATCTTGCCCTTTCGGCGATCCGCTCGGTCTATGACAGGGCAGGACCTGATGACGAGGCCGCGAAGGAAGAGGTCAAGCGCATCCTGACCGGTCTCGACTACGGTACTGACGGCTATTTCTTCGTCTATGACTATGACGGGCTGAACGTGGTCCATCCGCGACAGAATTTCCGTCCGGGGAACAACTGGCTGGATCTCCACGATCCCGATGGCAACCGGGTGATCTACGATCTGATCGTCGAGGCGAAAAAGGGGGGAGGACTGGTCCAGTACAAGTGGGAAAAGCCTTCCACCAAAAAAATGGCCGACAAGCTTTCCTTTGCGGCCGGCCTCGACAAATGGCGCTGGATGATCGGTACCGGCGTTTACCTCGACGACGTTTTTGCGACGACGGCAGCGGCGAAGGAGGAGTTGCGGCATTCGATCACCTGGAACTTCCTGATCGTCGCCCTGTTTGCGGTTCCCGCCGTATTGCTGGTGTTTGCCACCTGCATGCTGCTCAATCTGCGCCAGCAGCGGCTGGCGGATGGCCGGCTCAAGGAATTGATGCAAAGGATCATCGATACCCAGGAGGAGGAGCGTCTGCGCATTGCCCGGGAACTGCATGACGGCATTTCCCAAAATCTTGTCGGCGTGCGTTTTGCGATCGATCTCGCGCGGCGCAAGGTCACGCCGGATAATGTCGGCGCTGTCGAGGCAATCGGCAAAGGCGCCATTGCGCTGAACGAAGCGATCAAGGAAGTCCGCCGCATCTCGCACGATCTTCGCCCGCGTGTCCTCGACGATCTGGGGCTGACGGCAGCTCTGGAATCCCTGATCTCGAGTTTTTCCGAACGCACGGGAATTGCGGCGACGCTTGAATCCGTGGCCTTCAAGCATATGCTTGTCCCGGAGGCACGGGTTGCCCTTTACCGTGTCGCACAGGAGGCGCTGACCAATATCGAGCGCCATGCCGACGCGACGCAGGTCGCCATCCGTTTTTCCAGTCGCGACGAACGGGTGCAGATGGATGTCAGCGACAATGGCCGCGGCTTTCCTGCCGTTCGGACAGAAAACGGGATGCCGGCGAGCAAGGGGCTCGGTTTGAGAAACATGCAGGAACGCATGACGCATTTCGGGGGCAGGCTGGATGTCGAAAGCTCCGCCAGGGGAACCGTTCTGCGGGCAGTGTTGCCCATTACCGCCATGAAGGATCGCAATAGCGGCCTACAGGAGGCCGCCGAGTGACCGTTCATCCGATCCGTGTGTTGTTGATAGACAACCATCCTCTGGTTCTGGATGGGTTGAGGGCCGTCCTCGAGACCTACGAGCATCTCGCAGTCGTCGGAACCGCCGTGTCCGCCATGGCCGGTATCGACGCGGCTGTCGCCACGCGGCCAGATGTGGTGCTGATGGATATCAACATGCCGCAGATCAATGGCATCGATGCCCTGGAGCTGTTTAAGGAAAAGCAGCTTTCCGCCCGGGTGCTGATGCTGTCGATGCATGACAGCCGGGAATATATATCGACATCGGTCATGTATGGTGCGGCCGGTTACATTCTGAAGGACGTGGCGACCGAAGAAATAGTCGCCGCAATCGAAACCGTGGCTGCCGGCGGCACCTATTTTTCCTCTGGCGTTCGCGATGTGCTGATGGAGGGGTCTTCGGGCAGGCTGAAGGCGCTGACGACACGCGAGCAGGAGGTTCTGCTGCTGATCGCGCGCGGAAAGAGCAATCGCGACGCTGCCCTGGCGCTCGACATCGCCGAGCGCACGATGGAAACCCATCGCAAGAACATCAAGAGGAAACTGGATATAGCGACGACCGCCGGTCTCATCCGCTATGCGATCGATAACGGGCTTATCAAAGAATAGCTGCTAGAGGCCCGAGGCCCCGGAATGTCGCCATTCGGGGGCCTCGGTAGGTTCTATGTCGGCTTATTTGCCGGCCGTCTGCATGGCATAGCCGTAGCTGTCATAGGTATATTCGGCGACGCGGAACCATTCGAAGCTCTCATCGCGGAACTTCTTCCAGCCCGGATAGATCTTGGCCCATGCGGGATGCTTCTGGGTGTACTCGTCATAAAGCTCGAAGGTCGCCTTATAGGCGGCGTCGAGCACATCGCGGGGCAGCGGGCGAAGCTGCGTGCCCTTGGAAACCAGCGAGCGGATCGCATCCTTGTTCTTGACGTCGTACAGCGCCTGCATGTTGATGTTGGCGGCCTTGCAGGCGGTGTCGAGCGCTGCCTTGTATTCATCAGGCAATGCTGCGTACTGGTCCTTGTTGACGAAGAAGTGGATCGTCAGTCCGCCTTCCCAGAATGCGGGATAATAGTAGTATGGCGCGATCTGGTAGAAGCCGAGCTTTTCGTCGTCATAGGGACCGACCCATTCCGCGGCATCAATGGTGCCCCGTTCCAGCGCCGGATAGATGTCGCCGCCCGGAAGCTGCTGCGGCACCGCGCCAAGCTTGGCGAGCACCTGTCCGGCGACGCCGGCAATACGCATCTTGAGGCCCTTGATATCCTCGAGGCTCTTGATCTCCTTGCGATACCAGCCGCCCATCTGGGCGCCCGTTGCTCCACCGGGAATGCCGATGACGCCGTAGTCGGAAAGGAATTCGTTGTAAGCCTCGTTGCCGCCGCCGTGGTAGAGCCATGCGTTCTGCTGGCGGGCGTTCAGGCCGAAGGGGATGGTCGAACCGATGGCGAATGTCGGATCTTTCCCGGTGAAATAATAGCCGCAGGTATGGGAAATCTCGACGGTATTGGCTTTTACGGCGTCGATGGCCTGGGCGCCGGGAACGATTTCACCGGCCTGGAAGACCTGGATTTCGAACTTTCCGCCTGTAATCGCCTTCAATGCATTGGCCATGACGACGGCGCCGCCATAGATCGTGTCCAGATTGTTCGGGAAGCCGGACGTGAGACGCCAGCGAACGGTTGGCAAAGACTGGGCTATGGCGGGTGTCGCAAGTGCCGAAGCAGCCGCAGCAGCCCCTGCAAGTACGCCGCCCGACAAGAGTTGTCTGCGACCTGGGTTGACCTTCATAGATTACCTCCTCCTATTGAACGTCAGCGATTTTTGTTGCGGCGGGCGCTTTTGCGCCCGGCCGATTGTCATGGGGTGGCCGGCTTTCCGAAGCTCGGTGCGCTGTTGCCGGGTGCCGAGAAAGGATTGGCGAAGGGATCGGCGTCCGTTCCCGCACTCGGCATGGGAACGTTGATATGGACGGACGAAGGATCCGCCACCTTGGCGCCTGACTTGTAGTGCATCACGATGCCGGGGAAGGCGATGATGATGACGACCATGGTCAGCTGGATGAACAGATAGGGAATGGCGCCCAGGTAGATCTGGGACGAGGTGACCGGCTGGATCGTCTGTCCCGTGATCCGATCCTTGTAGGCCCGCGTCGGTGCGACGGATCGCAGGAAGAACAGAGAGAAACCGAAGGGCGGGTGCATGAACGACGTCTGCATGTTGACCGCTAGCATCACGCCAAACCAGATCAGGTCGATGCCAAGCGCATCGGCGACCGGCGCCAGCAGCGGGATGATGATGAAGGCCAGCTCGAAATAATCGAGGAAGAAGGCCAGGAAAAAGACCAGCAGGTTGGCGACGATCAGGAAGCCGATCTCGCCGCCCGGGATCGATGTCATCAGATGCTCGACCCAGACGTGGCCGTTCACGCCATAGAAGGTCAGGGAAAAGACGCGCGCGCCGAGCAGGATGAGCAGCACGAAGGACGACAGCTTCGCCGTGGCGTGCAGCGACTGCTGGATCAGACCGAAATTGAGCTTGCGGTTGGCAAGCGCAAGGGCAAGCGCGCCGACAGCACCCATGGCACCGCCTTCCGTGGGGGTGGCGATCCCAAGGAAGATCGTGCCGAGCACGAGGAATATCAAGACGAGCGGCGGCACCAGCGAGGTGATGACCTTGAGCAGCAGCTTGGTGCCGCGCAGGGTCCGCGCCTCCAACGGCAGGGCCGGGACTTTCGTGGGGCTGATGATCGAGGTCACGATGATATAAAGCGCATAGGCCGCCACGAGCATGAGACCCGGAACGAGCGCGCCCTTGTACATGTCGCCCACCGAACGGCCAAGCTGGTCGGCGAGCACGATCAACACGAGGCTGGGCGGGATGATCTGCGCCAGCGTGCCGGAAGCCGCGATCGTGCCGGCGGCGACCTTGCGGTCATAACCATAGCGCAACATGATGGGAAGCGAGATGAGGCCCATCGAGATAACCGAGGCGGCGACGACGCCGGTGGTGGCGGCCAGAATTGCCCCGACGAAGATCACGGCAAACGCAATGCCGCCGCGGACCGGTCCAAACAGCTGGCCGATCGTGTCCAGCAAATCCTCCGCCATGCCGCTCTTTTCAAGAATGAGCCCCATGAAGGTGAAGAACGGTATCGCCAGCAGCGTTTCGTTCGACATCTGGCCGAATATGCGATCGGGAATGGCCTGGAACAGCGTCGCTGGCAGCAAGCCGAGTTCGATCCCGATGAAGCCGAAGAAAAAGCCGACAAAGGCTAGCGCGAAGGCCACGGGATAGCCGAGCAACAGCACGATGATGAGCGCCGCAAACATGATGGGCGCGAGATTTTCCGCAATGAATGCCATTGTTGTTTTTTCCTTCGATCAGAGCATTGCCGCCGCGGCGTCAGCCTCTGCAACGGGATCGGGGATATCGCCGCGCAGGATCGCGACACGCTTGATGAGTTCCGAAACGCCCTGGATGGCGAGAAGGCTGAAGCCAATCGGTATCAGCGCCCAGACCGGCCATTGAATGAGGCCGCCCGTGTTGTTTGAAACCTCACCGGAAGCAAGTTTCTGCAGAAACACCGGCCAGGAGAGATAGACCGTGATGAGGCAGAAGGGCATGAGAAAGAAAATGGTCCCGAGAATGTCGACCCACAGCTGTCCCTTGCGCGGAAGATTACCGTAGACCAGATCGACCTTCACATGCTCGTTGTTAAGAAGCGTGTAGGCGGCGGCGATCAGAAACACGGCGGAAAACAAATACCACTGCGATTCAAGCCAGGCGTTGGAACTCATCGAAAACGCCTTGCGCATGACGGCATTGATGGCGCTGATGAAAATGGCCGCGAGAAGCAGCCAGGAAATGCCTTTGCCAATGGCTGCATTGGCGGCATCGATGGCGCGCGAAACGGCCAACAGAAACTTCATGATATCCTCCCCGAAAGCGGCCGCGTACTCCTCAATACGTGTGTGACCGCCATAATTCGGGCAGGATAACCATGGGGGCCTGACGCTCAAGGGCGCGCGCCAGCGAATTTCCTGAGACGTACCGAGAACTGGGTATGGGCGAGATCAAAACCCGCACCCGGGCTTAATTTCGCCTCCTGCTGCCGGGCCGAATGCGTGGTTGCATGGTCGGCTGCGATGTCACTGTTTGGCTGCGGTCGCCTCTTTTACCGCCAGCTCCGCCATGGCGAGTGCCGCATCGCGGGTTCTGGCCGCCGCGACAAATCGGCCGTTGTGGCAGAAGCTCGCGCCTTCGACGCCGCAAACCGCTTCCAGATCTTTGTCCGTCAGGCCGGCCCAGGCCGCCGGCAAATCCGCCCGCAGTTCAAAGCCTTCGTCCGCGCGGCGGATGCCCGTCAGGCACCAGTCGTTGTTGCGTGGATGAACGACGAAGAGCAGATGGTCGGCTCCCGCCTTCTTGATGGCGGGCCGAAACGGCATTCCCATCGGCAGTTCCAGAATATGTCCCTCGCCGGCATCCACGATAGCCCGGCTCACGAGCGCTTCAGCCCGCAATTTCGCGGCGCTGTTGGCAATCTTTGCCTCCACGAAGCTGCGGGCGATGGCCAGCGCCGCGTGGAAACTGCGATTGTCCGCTTCGGGATCTGTCTCGTCGAAAACAGGTTTCAGAGTTTCCAGCAGGACGGGCAGGGTCAGCCCGGCGAGTGCCCCGGCGGTGGAGGGGCTGAGCGCGCCATTGTCGACCAGATCGATGGGCAGCACGAAGCTGGCATCGAAAGAGGCGTGAACGGTTTCGATATGGTCTTCAGGAACGCCAAAGGCGGCGAGATAATAGCGGCCGAAATGCTTCCAGATCAGTCCGAACGAACTATAGGGCTGACCGTCTTCGCGCAACGGCGCACCGCGCTGGTGGTGATCGAAGGCGCCTTTCGCCGCGTCATAAACACCGCCGACGTCGTAGACGACGCGGTCTGCGCCAGGTGCGATCCATTCGGGCGCCCTGCTCCGGATCAGGCGTGCCTGCGGGAAAAGCCGGGTCAGCACGACGCTCGACAGCAGTTCGTCGGCATGGAAGCCACCGGAATGGGTGACGAGGAAGTCCGGGATCATGTCAGGATGCGCCTTGTTGCTTGCGGAAGCTCCGCCTGGGAGTGGCACCTGATACCCTTTGCCGGACGGCATCTCAACCCGCCTTTCGCAATGGAGGCTAAAAGCAACGATATGCTGGACGTCGTGATCCGACGGAAAGTCGGTCTGTCACTCTGTTTCAAGCCGTCTTCAGGATCGACAGGTTGGGTGCCGACCGGTCATTTCCGCTCGTTTTCCAGCGATCAAAGGCGGCGCGTCCGAGAATGGCGACCGAGGTGTTCTCCTGGATGTCGTCGCTTGCCTCGGCAAGATATCCCGCCCTGTTGAGGTCCGCCGTGACCTGCGCGGTCACGTCATCCTGTCCAAGCGGAAAACGCCCGACTGTCACGATGCCCAATTGCGGCTCGCCGCGCACCACCCCCTTGCCGGTTTCGGTGAACCGCGCCTATCCCGTTTCATGAAGAGCCGATCTGAGCTTTCGGCAGGCGCGGCGATGAGATTGTGAGGGGCAGCGCTGTTGCGACCACCGGCACGATCAGTGCGGACCATGCTGCCCCGTAGCCGAGATGATCGACCAGAAGGCCGAATATATAGGGGCCGATTGCCATGACACCCAGGCAGATCGTGGAAGCGAAGGCGATCGTCGACGCTATTGAACCTTTCGGTGCGCTTTCGGCGATCTGAAGAAGGTAAAGTGGAAACCAACCGATCCCGAATATTCCCAGCACGACAAGCACGATGAGGATAATCGGCGTCGGAACGCCGATGGGCAGTGCCGCGAGGATTGCGGCAGCGCCTGCGGCAATGACGGATACCAGGCCGAAGGATTGCGTACGAAGGCCGGGCCGGAAACGGTCGCTGAGCCATGGCAGCAAAATCCGGCCGGGAATGCCCGCAAGCTGCGTTGCGGCAAACATGGACGATGCGGCAAAAAGGCCAAGCCCCAATCCATCCGCCATGAAGCCGATGACGTGCGCGGTGAGGGTGAATTGAAACGCGGACATGGCTATACCAAGCCGTAATAGGGGCCAGAAGCTCGAATTCTGCCCGACCTCGCGGGCGAGTCTTGCCAGGGGAAGCGGGCGCTCGGTTTTTGCGGCCACATCGCCTCCCTCGCGATAGAGACCCCAGAAGAGTGCGGCGCCCGTGACGGAAACACCGGCGCAGAGCCATGCTGCCGCATGCCATCCGTAACGAACCGCCATGAACGGGAGGAGGGCGGCCGCGATCATCGTTCCGAAAGGAACCGCGGCCTGCCGAAACCCTGTCGCTATGCCGCGTTTGGCAGGGGGGAACCAGCGCATGATCGCCCGCGTGCCGCCCGGTTGGACCGCAGCATAGGTGCCGCCCAGAAACGCGATGCACAAAAGCAGCGCCGGCAGGCTGTTTGCGAATGACGCCGCGCAGGCCATCGCGAGCGCCATGCCGAGCATGGCAATGCCGACAATGCGGCGCTCACCGTGAATATCGATGGCGCGGCCGAGCGTGAACATCGTCACGATCTGCACACCGTTCATGACGGTCACGGTCAGTGAAGCGGATGCGAGGGAGATGCCGAATGCTTCCCGCCAGAAGGGCACGAGGATGTAAATCCCCTGCGATACGAACGAGCCTGCGGTTTGCGTTGCGACGGCGACTGCGAGGACTGCCCAGATCCGGCGGTCGGTGGCGGGCGTGGGCGAGGTCGAGGAAATCTGTGAAGACACGAAAAGCTCCTATCGAGAGTTTTCGTGCAATAGCGCTCGCGAGAACCCGATAGAATTAGGGGCTTGCGCATTTCAGCGATAACAGCTTGTTATGCAAAACATGCGCTCATTGGATCCCGAGGCCGTCGAGGCTTTCCTTCTCGTTGCCGAATTGCAGTCTTTCACACGGGTTGCAGGCGTGATGAACACGTCACAGGCTGCGATATCGCTGCGCCTGCGCCGGCTTGAGGACATGCTGGGGCATCGTCTCGTCGAACGGACGCCGCGTCGCGTGCGTTTGACGGCGGCCGGCGAACGCTTTCTGGAGGCCGCGCGGGCTTATGTTGCGGCCGGCCGGCGTGCGCTCGATGTCTTTGGGCAGGAGCCGACCCGCCTCGCAATCGGTTTCACGCATCATTTGATCGGGGCCGATTTGCCCCGGATACTCCGGGTGATCAGCGAGCGTGAGACGAGCGTTACGCTTCATTTGCGCACCGCCGGCACCAGGACCCTGCTTGAGCTCTACGATGCCGGCGCGCTCGATGCGATCGTCGTGTTGCGGCATGATGATATCCGACGCGATGGCGAGTTGCTGTTTCAGGAAAGCTTCGGCTGGTACTGCAGCGCGGATTTCGATCTGCCTTCCAACCTGCCGGTGCCGCTGGTGCTTCAACCGGAGCCCTGCAATTTGCGAGCCATGGCCCTTCGGGCGCTGGAGGCGGCGGACATCGCCTGGCGTGAGGTATTCGTCGGAACCGGGGCAACGGCGGTGGGAGCGGCTGCCGAAGCCGGGATCGGCGTCGCACTGCTGGCGCGAAGTGTAGCGCCCGCCGGTCTGCGGGAGGTGAGGGAAGGCCTGCTCCCACAGCTTTCGAAACTGGACGTGGTGATGATTTCCGCGGTTACCGGCGATCACGCGAACGCGGTGCTGCGACGGATCACGCGGGCATTTCAGTCCCCACGAGCCTGAATGGCCTATTTTCGAATTTCATCTTCGACAACTCTGATCCACGCCGGCAAGGCTTCCGCATCGGAATGCCGGAACCACATATGTTTGACAGGACGAAAACAATGACCAAGCGTATCGAAGGCATCATTCCCGTGATGATCACCCCCTTCAGGGGCGACAAGATAGATTTCGAGGGCGTCGCCAATCTCGTGGAATGGTACATTGCCAATGGATCGGACGCGCTGTTTGCCGTTTGCCAGTCTTCCGAGATGATGTTCCTCAGCCTCGAGGAGCGCGTGGAACTGGCTGCTTTTGTTAAGAAGGCCGCAGCCGGCCGCATTCCCGTCATTGCCTCGGGCCATATCAGCGAGACGCTTGAGGATCAGCAGAAAGAGCTCAATGCCATCGCGCAGACGGGCGTTGACGGCATGGTGCTTGTCACCAACCGGCTCGATGCCCGGCAGGAGGGCAACTCGAAGTTTCTCGACGATCTCGGCTGGCTTCTCGAGCGTCTGCCTTCCGACCTGCCGCTTGGTCTCTACGAATGCCCGGCGCCCTATCGCCGTCTCATGACCGATGCCGAAATTTCCTTCTGCGCCAATAGCGGTCGTTTCGTTATCCTGAAGGATGTCTCCTGTGATCTTGAAACGGTCAAGCGGCGTGTAGCGCTCACCGCGAATACGCCGCTCGCCATCGTCAACGCCAATGCGGCAATTGCATTCGACGCCATGAAAGCGGGATCGCGCGGTTTCACCGGGGTCTTCACCAATTTCCATCCCGATCTCTACAAATGGCTGCTGACGGAAGCCGGCCGGCAACCGGAACTGGCTGACGAGCTGTCGGTCTATCTGGCGCTCGCCGCCATGGCGGAGCCTATGGGCTATCCCAAACTGGCGAAGCTCTATCACCAGCGCCTCGGCACCATAAGCGACATCGAAAGCCGTGCGGTGACGTTCGATATTCAGGAGCGTTTCTGGGCGATAGAGGCTCTTCTGGACAAGATCATGCAGGGCACGGAGGAATTCCGGCGGCGCATATCCAGATAGCGGCTTCCCCTGTTATCAACAGGGAGGCCAATGGGGAAAGAGTTCTGGCGGCCACGGCATGTCATGCCCAGCCTTTCAGCGCCCGCCCGGAATAATAGCTGGGCGTGGTGGCGCGGTAGATCGGTATGCTGGCGGCGCCCAGATGAGGCAGGTCGCTCATGATCGATTTGCGCATTTCCGGCGGCTCGACGAAAAAATCTTCGCCGAGTATGTCCAGAGAACCGATACGCCGCACGATATGTTCGAGAATCCAGTCCGGCAGCGATCCACCGAAAATGATGGCTGCCGGATCCATCGTACGGGCGACCGTCAGTGAAAGAAGGCGAAGCTGATCCGTTGCCCGCTCCAGCCACGACACCACGGCGGGATGGTCGGCATAACTCTCGTCAATGTCCTTCAGGCGCCGAATGCCGATGCCTTGAGCAGCCAGAGTGTCGCAGAGGTCCTGCCCCGAGGGGCGGGGATGGGATTTTGGAAACAGTCCGCCGAACTCGCCGGCATTGCCATTGGTGCCGCGATAGAGATGGCGCTGCACCACCAGGGCGCCACCGATGCCATATGTCAGCCAGATCATCGCGAAATTGCGAATATTGCGGCCTGCACCATAATAGAGTTCGGAAAGAATGACGGTGTTGCCGTCATTTTCGTGAAAGACCGGGAAATCGAAATAGGGCTGGAAGTCCTTTTCGACGTCGATATCGCGCCAGCTTTCGAACTGCTTGATGCGGAAGACATGGCCGCGATCCCTCTTGAAATGGCCGGGAAAGCTGATACCGCAGCCCAGCACATCTTTCTTTTTTATCTTCGCTTTTTCAATGACTTGCCGGGCGGATGCCTCGGCCATCTCCATAATATGCTCGAAACTGTGCCCTTCCAGTTCCGATCTGATTTCCTGCCTTATTGTGCCGTTGAGATCGGCCACGCAGACCCGTAGATCGTCTGGATTGAAGTAGACCCCCAGGGTGAAAAGCCCGTTCGGATTGATCTCGATGGCGGTGGAGGGTTTCCCCCGTTTACCGTCATTGCGGGCTTCCTCCGCCTCGAGGATGAGGCCGGATTCCAGGAGATTGGCCGTCAGGCGGGTAAGGGTGGGTGCGGAAACATCCATCTCCCGCGCCAGTTCGATGCGCGACATGCCTCCCTTGCCGCGCAAAATCTCGAGCAGACGCCGCTCATTGTAGCCGAGATCGATCAAAAAAGTCTCCCGCGAGAAATTATGCCGGATGATTAGCGAAAATTACGCGATTGTACACCGCGTTTCGCCGGAAATCCCGCCATTGAAATTGGGTGGCTGTAAGTAAAAATCAGGAAATAATGTGTTTTTTCAATATGATATTTTATTGTCATATTCAAAATAAATTTCGGCTTGACTAATTAATTTACATAAAGAAAATAAATAGCGGACAGCGGGTGGCGACGGCAAAATCAAAAAGAAATCATGTCGCAGGGCCGGTCTGTCAGGGAACAAAAAAACGGAGCCCCCTTATGCGTCAATCATGCACTATTTTCGCGCGCCTTTTTGCCGGCGCGACTTTCCTTGCCAGCGCGGCTTTCGCTCATGCGGAAGGTACCGTCGTGGTCTATTCCGCCGCCCCGCAGCAGCTCATGGACGAGTTGCTGCCCATGTTCGAAAAGAAAACCGGCACCAAGGTCGAGCTTGTCAAAGCCGGGTCCGGCGAGCTGATGAACCGCATCAAGGCGGAGAGCGGCAAGGCGGCGGGCGATGTGATCTGGAGCGTCGACGGGACGGTTATCGATTTCTCCGCCGACCTTTTCGAGCCATACAAGCCGGTTGAGGCTGCATCGATCAACCCTGCCTTTTCACCGAGCGCGAACTGGGTGCCTTTCACGGCTGTCGTCACGGCCTTTATCGTCAATAAAGAAGCCCTGAAAGGCGCTCCTGTTCCGACCTCCTGGGCCGATCTTGCAAAGCCGGAATATAAGGGCCTGATTTCGTCGGCCCGCGCCGATCAGTCCGGCTCGGCCTATATTCAGATGGCAACGGTATTGCAGGATTTCGACAGCGAGGAAAAAGGCTGGGAAATTTATACCGGCATCCTCGGCAACTCGGTTCTTTCCACCTCTTCAGGCGCGGTGCCGCGTTTCGTCAACGATGGCGAGCAGGCCGTTGGCATTACGCTGGAAGATGCCGCGCTGCGCTACAAGCTCGGCAGCGCGCCGGTCGAAATCGTTTATCCGAAAGAGGGTACGGCAATTGCGCCTGACGGCATGGCACTCGTCAAGGGAGCGCCGAATGCCGACAATGGCAAGGCCTTCATCGATTTCATCGTCTCCAAGGAAGCGCAGGAAGTCGTCGTGAAGGCGGGTCGTCGCTCGGTTCGAACCGATGTTCCCGCCAATCCGGCACTCGTTCCGCTTTCCGATGTTCCAGACGCGAAATACGATTTCAAGTGGGCTGCGGACAATCGCGCGCGCCTGATGGAAAAGTGGAACGAGACATTGCTCGACGTTCAATAAGATAATTGCCGGGGACGGCGCAGAAGCGGCCGCCCCCCTTTATCCCGTTCACAATTCGCTTTTCGTTTTGTCCAGCGTGGTCACGGGCCGTGCAGGATTTGTCATGGAGCAGCACATGGCCGCCGTGGAAATTACCAGCATAAAAAAGAGTTACCGGGATGTCGTTGCCCTTTCCGACATCAATATCTCCATCCCCTCGGGTTCGTTCTTTACGCTTCTCGGTCCGAGCGGATGCGGCAAGACGACCCTCCTGCGCACGATTGCCGGGTTTCACCAGCAGGATAGCGGCAGCATCAGTATCGAAAGACAGGCGATCGAACATGTGCCTGCGCACAAGCGCGATGTCGGTATGGTTTTTCAGGATTATGCGGTCTTTCCGCATATTTCCGTATTCGACAACATCGCCTTCGGTTTGAAGCAGCGCAAGGCATCTTCCACCGAGATTCGCGAACGCGTCGGCAAGATTCTCGATATCGTGCAGCTCGCTCCCTACGCCAAGCGCATGCCGCATGAATTATCCGGCGGTCAGCAGCAGCGCGTCGGTCTGGCGCGAGCGCTCGTCATCAATCCGAAAGTGCTGTTGATGGATGAGCCATTATCCAACCTCGATGCGAAACTGCGCGTGGACCTGCGGCGCGAGCTGCGCGAAATCCAGCAGGCCATGAACATTACCACGGTTTATGTGACCCACGATCAGGAGGAGGCGCTTGCCATGTCCGATCTGGTCTGTGTGATGTATGGCGGCGTCATCCAGCAGGCAGCTGCACCCTGGGAGGTTTATAACAATCCCGCCAACCGTTTCGTCGCCTCCTTCGTGGGTGCGAACAATTTCCTGACGCTGGATCGTTCGGGCGGACAGACCTCCATTTCCGGGCACGTGGTGGCGCTACCGCAGGTCGACGCCATTGCGCCGCAACGAACGGTCGTTGCCGCCATCCGTCCCGAAGCGATTACCGTTGGCTCGCCCGCGACCGAAGATGAACGCCGCATCGAACTGCCTGTCACCATAAGGCAGGTCAGCTTCACCGGTCGCGAGATGAATGTTGCCGCGGTACTGTCGTCGGGAGAGGAAATCGAGGCGATCACCAAGCCGTCGCCCGATATCATCGCCCTTCAGCCCGGCCAGAAAACGGTTTTCTCCTGGTCTGCGGGCGATACCAAGCTCTTCGGTGAGGGCGTTACCGGGGAGCGCCTGTCATGACGGATATGACCGCGACCGCAACGACGGGCGGCTTCCGCCTGAGACTGCCAGGCTTCTGGACCAGCGTGACGGCATTTGCCGTTGTCATATTGGCGATCTTTTTGATCCTGCCCATTTTCAGCGTGTTCTTCATCAGCTTCTTCGACGCCAAGACGGGTGATTTCGGTTTCGGCAACTATGTTCAAGTGCTGACGCGGCGTTTTTATACCGTGGCATTGTGGAACACGCTTGTCATCGGCGTGCTCGGCATGTTGGGGGCCTGCCTGCTCGGTATTCCGCTTGCCTTCTGCACCTCGCGTTACCGCATAAAGGGCCGCACCTTCATTGCGACTTTCGCTGTGCTGGTTCTGTGCGCACCGCCCTTCATCGGCGCCTATGCCTGGATCATGCTGTTCGGCGCCAACGGCGCGGTTACCAATCTCCTGTCTTTCGCCGGTATTTCATTGCCGACGATTTATGGGATACCTGGCATCGTGATGGTCTTCAGCCTGAAGTTCTTTCCCTATATCTTCCTGATGACGGAAAATGCGCTGAACACCATCAACAAATCCTATGAGGATGCGGCGGAAAACCTCGGCTGCACGGCGTTCCAACGGTTCCGCAAGATCACCTTGCCGCTGGTCTTTCCGGCAGTCAGCACCGGCGCGATCATCTGCTTCGTATTGTCGATCGCAGACTTCGGAACGCCGGCAATCCTCGGCAAGGGCATCAGGACGCTCTCGACCATCGCCTATGCGCAATACACCTCCGAAATGGCCGGCACGCCGACCATGGCAGTCACGATTTCCATGGTGATGATTGCGATTTCCATGGCCGCACTTCTCTTGCAGCGGCAGATTCTCGCCAAGCGCCGTTATGCCAGCTCATTGACGAACCGGCCGGTAAAGCGCTCCATGCGCCCGCTGAAATCGTTTATCGTGCACGGTTTCTGCTATCTGGTCGTCTTTGTTGCCATGCTGCCGTCTCTCACGGTCATCTACACATCGTTCCTCGCAACGAACGGTCCCGTTTTCACCGGCGGTTTCGGGTTGGACAGCTATGCCCGCATTCTCCGCGATTCACCGCAGGCGATTGCCAACAGCTTCACCTTTGCGCTTGCCGCGGTGGTGTTGATCGCCATCGTTTCCGGCCTGCTCTCTTTCATCGTTGTCAGGCGAGACAATGCAGTATCAGGCTCGCTCGATCTTCTATTGATGGTGCCCTATCTGATACCCGGTGTCGTCATGGCGATCGGTTACGTCACGACGTTCCGTTATCCGCCTTTCGACATTACCGGCACGGCATTGATCATCATCCTGCTGGTGTTTATCCGCCGCCTGCCTTACGGCGTCCGCTCCACCACCTCGATCCTGCGGCAGATCAAGCCTTCCATCGAGGAGGCCGCGGTCAATCTCGGCGCTTCGCCGGCAAAGACGTTCATATCGGTGACGGTGCCGCTGATGTTGCCGGGGCTCATCATCGGTTCCTTGATGAGCTTCATCACCGCCATCAACGAATTGTCCTCGACGCTGATCCTCTATACGGCGCGGACGATTACGATGCCGGTCCTGATCTATATTCAGGTGATTGACGGCGAGTTCGGCACGGCAGCCGCACTTTCGACGCTGCTTCTCGTCAGCACCGGACTTTGCGTCTTCGTCGTCTTCCGGCTTTCGGAAGACAAGGAAGCCTCTTTCGTCTGAAGCCATCAAATATCATTCAAAACTACAGCAGCGGCGACCCCATGTGTCGCCGCCAGCCTCCCTCTGCAAGGACACCAGAAAGATGAATATCGCGAGCTTTTCGCAATCGAAATACAAGAACGCCGCAAAGCCGGGGGACGATGTGGCGCTTCTCATTCCCGGACGGGTTCTGGCCGTTTTCGACGGCGCGACCGACCCGACCGGAGCAAGTTACGGCGGGCTGAGTTCCGGCCGCATTGCGGCCCTTGCCGCCGCCAATGCCGTGGCTGAGATGAGCCTTGACGGCAGGCTGGAAACACTCGCCGCGCCCGCGCTTTTTCAGAATATCAGCGATATCCTGAAAAAGGAGGCGCAGCGCATCAATGCCGGCCATCCGCCATCAACCACCCTGGCGATCGTCGCGGATATGGGCGACAGCTTCCGCCTGCTGCTTGCTGGCGATTCCGGCGTCAGGATCAACGGCACCCGTCTGTTTCAGCACACAAAGCTTATCGATACGGTAAGCACTTCGGCGCGTATATTCGTGTTCAAACAGCTTCTCGCCGCCATCGGCGATGGCGACGCGGCCGAGGCGCGCACGCGCGCGACGATCTTCTCAGGCCTGCGTTCGGCTGTCGCAAACGGTATCCTGACGGCGCGGGATGCGGAAAATGTCGTTATTGCCGCGGCCGGGATGAGCGGCCTTGAGAACGACATTGAAACGGTCGAGGAATTCCTGATGGGTGGAATCCGTGTCCAGCCGCAATTCGCAAACCGGCATGGGCATGTATTGTGTTACGCCTCGGTGAATGGCGGAACAGTTATGCAGGAGGGGACGGTTGACGTCCGCATCGCCAAAGACGGGCTCTCGAGTGTTGAAATATTCTCCGACGGCTATTTGTCCCTGCCGGCGGGGACGGATGTTACGGCCTGGGAAGCGGAATTCGCGCGTGTCGAGGCGGCGGATTTTCACAAGCTGCGTGAGTATCCGTCCGTCAAAGGCTCGACAACGGCGGAATTCAGCGATGACAGGACCGTCATTTGCCTCAACCTGGTTCAAGTGTAGTCCAGTGTAACAACCTCATGGGAACCGGCCGACATCGCATATCGATGTCGGCATCATTCGCGGTCGGTCAGCTTGAGATGTTTGCTGACGGAAACGGTCATGCCACGCCGGCTGACGCCAAGCTTCGCGTAGATGTTCTTCAGGTGGAATTTCACGGTCGCTTCCGAAAGGCCGAGATCGCGGGCCATTTCCTTGTTGCTGCGGCCTTCGGAGAGAAGTTTCAAAACGGTGGTTTCCCGCCCGCTCAGCAGTCCGGCGGAATGTGTTGCGCCGTCGTCATTACCGCCCAGCGGCATCACCATGCGTGGCTGGCGGCCAAGGCCGTGTCCGACGATGCGGCTTATGAATTCCATCGCGTTCGGGCTAAATATCTTCAGCCCGAAACGGC
Source organism: Agrobacterium sp. CFBP 3001 (assembly GCF_027871605.1). Classification (NCBI taxonomy): domain Bacteria; kingdom Pseudomonadati; phylum Pseudomonadota; class Alphaproteobacteria; order Hyphomicrobiales; family Rhizobiaceae; genus Agrobacterium; species Agrobacterium sp. CFBP 3001. The sequence goes on along the minus strand of NZ_JAQAHD010000015.1, from coordinate 63,407 downwards.
GCACAATGTGGTGGCAAGATAGTGCCGGCGCAATGGCTTTTCGCGAAGGGTGTGGTTGACGAAGACTATGTCGCGGCGCAGGGAACGTACCTTGGCCGCCACGGCCGCATTTATCTGACCCGCGACGATGCCGGCCAGATATGGGTTGGCGGCGAAACGCGCACGCATGTCGAAGGCCGGTTGCATGGCCTTTGAAAAGACAGACGAAAACGAGGTGAATTTGATGACTAGCAGTGTTTACCGCCCCATTTCCGAACGCGTATTGGCGGATGATTGGGGACGGCTGACCAAGTATGAGTATGAACTTCAGCTGAGGGACGGAAGCTGGCAACGGCAGACCCGGGAGGCATATGATCGCGGCAACGGCGCGACATGCCTTTTGTACAATCCGGCAAGCGACAATGTGCTGCTGACCCGCCAGTTCCGGTTGCCGGTGCTTTTGAATGGCGGTCTGGAATCGCTGATCGAGACACCGGCGGGGCTGCTGGAAGGCGCTGAACCGGCGACGCGCATGCGTGCGGAACTGATCGAGGAAACCGGTTATGAGGTTTCCGAACTTACGCATCTGTTCGATATCTATATGAGCCCCGGATCGGTCACGGAATATCTCGCCTTTTTCTACGGCGAATATGCCGAGAAACATAAGGTCGGGGCAGGTGGCGGTTCAGCGGACGAGGGCGAAGACATCGACGTGCTGGAAATCGCCTTGCCCGAGGCGATGCGGATGATCGGCCGCGGCGATATTCGCGATGCCAAGACGATCATTCTGATCCAGCATCTCGCCATCCAGCTCTTGCAGGAAAAGATCACGGCACGCTGATCCCCATCCAATGCCTCCATTAAGGGAACCGGCGCAATCACTTCAGAAAGGGAGGCGCCGGCTTTGATCGCTTGCCTATGGGCGCGCGCATCGGACATACTGCCCCTTGAACCACAAAGGCCAAGGGCAAGACGAAGCCAGAGACTTGGAGCTGGATCGCGGAGCCATGCGAGAAGATTGAGCCCATGAATACGCGATTCCTCGAAACTTTTCTCTGGGCTGCCCGATTGAGCAGCTTTTCGGCAGCCGCGGAACGTTTGCACACAACGCAAGCATCGGTATCCAACCGGATCGCCGCTTTGGAGCGGGAGCTTGGTGTCGTGCTGTTCACGCGCGATGTGCGCTGCGTCAACCTGACGCCCGCGGGTCGTCTGGCGCTGCAACATGCCGAAAAGATCGTCAACCTCACCGGCGAGTTCCGGCAGATCGTCAGTAACCGCGAGGCGCTGAGGGGTACGGTGCGGATCGGTGCCGCCGATACGATCGTTTATGCCTGGCTGCCGCTGCTCATCCGCCGAGTGAACGAACAATATCCCGGTGTCAGCCTCGATCTGACCATCGATACCAGCTTGAAACTCTCGCAGCGCATTCAGAACGGCGAGGTGGATGTCGGTTTCATCATGGGGCCGATCATGGCTGCGGATATTTATAATTCACCGCTCTGTACATTCGAATCCTGCTGGGTCGGCGCCGTCGAGCTGCCGCTGCCGGAAACCGGTGTCACGCTTGAAGATATCGCGCATTTTCCGCTGCTTACCTTCTCGACCGGCTCACAGCCGCATCAGGCCTTGCGGGCGCTTCTCGATTCCCATGGACTGTCCGACAGCCGCATCTACAATTCCAATTCGCTGTCGATCATGACGCGCCTTGTGGCCACGGCTGTCGGGGTAGGCGCCTTGCCGCGCGTTTTGGTGGATGGCATCATCAAATCGGGCGAAGCGCGTATTCTCGACATCACACCGGCGGTGCCGCCTCTTACCTTCCACACGGTTTATCAGGAGCGCGGCGACAATGCGCTTGCCCGTGCCATTGCCGACATGGCGACGGAAATCGTCAGTGAAACCACCACGCAATGGATGACGGCCGCAGCTTAAATTTTATGCTGCAACGCAAAATGATTAATCTATAAGCTTACCTTATGGGTTTCGATAGAGTTTTTCCGTTTGTCAGGAAAACAGTTCCCGTTCTTAATTCTCCTCGCAACATGAGAGGAGAGCAACGTGAAAGTCTCACTTGTTCAAATGAATACCCAGAACGACAAGGCAGAAAACCTCAAGGTTGCTGCCGATTTAATTGAGAAGGCAGTCAAGGCGGATAGTCCTGATCTTGTTGTTCTTCCGGAATACTTCGCATTTCTTGGAGATAATCCTCAGGAAATGCATGAGAGCGGGGAAGAATTCCCCGGCGGCGAGATTTACTCGCTGCTTTCGGATCTGGCCAGAAAGCACGCGATCACGCTGCATGCCGGTTCCATCGTCGAGAAGGAAGGCAACCGCTTTTACAATTCGACGCTCGTTTTCGGCCCGGACGGCAAACAGATCGCCCGTTACCGTAAAATTCACCTGTTCGACGTCGATACGCCGAACGGCATCAGCTACCGCGAATCCGATTCCGTTGCCCGTGGCGAAGAGGTCGTGACCTACAAGGTTGGCGACAGGACGGTCGGCTGCGGCATCTGCTACGACATCCGATTCCCGGAACTGTTCCGTGCCCTGCGGGACAAGGGTGCAGATGTCATCGTTCTGCCGGCCGCTTTCACGCTGATGACCGGCAAGGACCATTGGGAAGTGCTGGCTCGCGCCCGCGCCGTCGAAACCCAGACCTATTTCCTCGCTGTCGGCCAGATCGGCACCCATGCGGGCGGCAAGAAGGCCTGCTGGGGGCATTCCATGGTCATCGATCCGTGGGGTCACATCGTCGCGCAATGCTCCGACACCGTCGGAACTGCTGGCGCCGCTCTCGACTTCGACTATTCGGCCAAGGTGCGCGCCAACGTGCCGGTGGCGAACCACCACGTTCTCTGATCGGAGAAAGACCCAATGTTTATCGTCAACCCCATGCCGGAACAGATCGGCGCCGACATCATCGAGCTTCTTGAAAAGGTCGAAGTGGCAACGATCGGACATGTGCTTCATTCCGGTTTCGTCGATCCTGAAATCCGGGCCGTTCTTCCGGGCAAGCGCGTGGCGGGCACTGCCGTCACGCTGCGCATCCCGAATGCGGATTCGACCATGCTCCACTACCTGACGCAACTCGTGCGTCCGGGCGATATCGTTCTCATCGACCGTTGCGGCGATACCCGCCACGCCTGCTGGGGCGGCGTCATCACCAACACCATGAAGATGGCCGGCGTCAAAGCCGGTGTCGTCGATGGCCCGGCGACCGATTTCTCGGAGTTCACCAAGGTCGACATGCCCATGTGGTGCCGCGGCCCGTCGCCGATCACCACCAAGATCCTTGGTCTGGAAGGCGCGATCAACGTTCCGATCAGCGTCGGCGGCCAGATGATCAATCCGGGCGATGCGATCCTGTGCGACGAAAGCGGCGTTGTCGCCCTTCATCCGAGCCAGGCCCGCGCCATGGCGGAACGCGCCATCGGCATGCAGGAAGCCGAGATCGTGCTTTTGGAACGCCTGCGCAACGGCGAGAAGCTGCCGGATATTTCCGGCGCCAACAAATTCGTCCAGGCGAAGCTCAGCGCCTGACACAATCTTTCGGGTGGCGGATCCGTTCGCCACTCCCAATAACAATAGAGGAGAACAGGACAATGAAGAAATCGATACTTCTGAGTGGGATTCTCATGCTGGGCGCGGCCGCCATGCCGGCGCACGCCCAGCAGACCGTGACGTTCCTCGGCTATAGTGGCCTTTTCCAGGAGCGTTACACCAAGGCCGTCATCGAGCCTTTCATGGCCGCCAACCCGGATATAAAGGTCGACTATTTCCCGCAGCAGGGTTCCGCCGCCATGCTCGGCTCGCTGCGCGCCCAGAAAGCTGCTCCGCAATCCGATATCGCGCTGATGGACGTCTCCGTCGCCAAGACCGGCACGGACGAAGGCCTGTTCGACAAGGTCGATGAAAGCGTTACCAAGAACGTTGCCGACCTCTATCCGAACGCCCGCTTCGAAGGCGTCGCCGGTGTCGGCGTGACCTTCGACAATCTCGTTCTCATCTATAACACCGATGCAATCAAGACCGCGCCGGACAGCTGGAATGCCCTGAAAGACAGCGCCTTCAAGGGCAAGATCGCCATGCTGAGCGCTCCTGACATCGTCGGTATCGGCACGACCATCATCATGGACCATATGAATGGCGGCACCGACTTCATCAAGAATATCGACGCCGGCATCAATGCCATGGCGGAAGTCGCGCCGAACGTCCAGACGTGGGAACCGAAGCCGGAAGTCTATCCGACTGTCGTCAACGGTCAGGTGTCGCTGGGCGTGGGCTGGAATGCCCGCAGCCAGGTGAATGCCGATGGTTCCAAGGGCAAGATGAAGGTCGTTCTTCCGAAGGAAGGCACGATCCTGCAGATCAACACGCTCAATCTCGTCAAGGGCGGCCCGTCGTCCGAGGCGGCCCGCAAGTTCATCGATTACGCGCTGAGCCCGGAAGCCCAGGCCGCCTTCACCGCCGCCATGTATTATGCGCCGACCAACGCCAAGGCCACGGTGGCTCCCGATGTCAGCGATCGCACGGTCGTCAAGGCGATGGACAAGGTTATCCCGGTCGACTGGATCGGCCTCTCGAAGGTTCGTGACCAAATCACGCAGGACTGGCGCCGCAAGGTCATCCCGCTCAGCCGCTAAGGCTTTCGCGTCTCTGTCGTGAAAAATGGCAAGTCTTCCGCATCCCCTTCGGGCGGATGCGGAAACGGCATAGGCCCCGGCTCATTTCCTCCGTCGGTGTTGGCATCGATGGAGGGGTGGGTGGCCCGAAGGCCTGCATAGGGAAAGCGCCGCGCAGAGCGCAGGTGAATTTCCGCCGCGATTGCATAGATCAAGGGACAGGGCATGCCCGCGACCCCGCCGGGATGGGACATGTTCTGGAGAAAGGCAAAAAGCCAGAATGGGAACTTCAGACATCATGCAGCCAGGATTTCTCTCGATTCGTTCATTGACCAAGCGCTACGAAACCATGGTCGCCGTGGATAATCTCAATCTCGAGATTCCCAAGGGCGAACTGGTTGCCTTCCTCGGTCCATCCGGCTGCGGCAAGTCGACGTCGCTGCGCATGATTGCCGGCCTTGCGCCCGTGACGTCAGGTTCGATCCTGATCGATGGCAAGGATGTGACGCAGCTTGCGCCCTACAAGCGCGATATCGGCCTCGTTTTTCAGAGCTATGCGCTTTTCCCACATATGACTGTTCTCAAGAACGTCATGTTCGGTCTTGAAATGCGCAAGGTGCCGGCTGCCGAAGCGGAACGGCGTGCGCGCGAAGCGATTGCCATGGTGCGTCTGGAAGGGCGCGAGGACCGCCGGCCCGCCCAGCTTTCCGGTGGCCAGCAGCAGCGCGTCGCACTGGCGCGTGCACTCGTCATCCAGCCCTCCATCCTTTTGTTTGACGAACCTCTTTCCAATCTCGACGCCAAGCTGCGCGACGAGATGCGCTCTGAAATCCGCCGCATCCAGAAACAGCTTGGCATCACCTCCATCTTCGTCACCCATGATCAGGTGGAGGCGCTCAGCATGTGCGACAAGGTCGCCGTGCTCAATGGCGGGCGTCTGGAACAGCTCGGCACGCCGCATGATCTTTACGAGCGCCCGGCAACGGCTTTCGTCGCCTCTTTCGTCGGCCGCACCAACAGGCTGGTCGGAAACGCGGTCGGCGATCACATCACGGTCGGCGACGCGACACTGCGTGCGCCCGGCTCGCACAATGGCAAGATCGACCTTATGGTACGGCCGCACCGCATGGCCATGACGGTTGCCGGTGACGCCGCACCCGATTTCGACGGAGCGCCGGTCAATCGCATCGCCGGTGAGGTTCGCGATGTCTATTATGCAGGCGATATCCTTCACTACGAGATCGCTGCGGGCGGACAGACATTGTCGGTGGAGCGCGCGACTTCCGGCGGGGAAACACCTGTGGCGGCGGGCAGCGCGGTCAGCCTAGTCTGGCGGGTGGAGGACACGCTGGTCTTCGGAGCAGGCCAATGACAGCGGCGGTCATGATCACGGCTCCCGGCAGCCGCACATCCTCCATGGTGTTTCTAGCAACGCTTCTTCTCGGGCCGATCATTGCGGTCAATGGGCTGGCCTTCGTCATGCCCGTGTTCAACCTGCTCCTGCTTTCCTTCCGTGAAAGCCTTGGCGGCGGCGGTCTTGGCGAAGCCCACACGCTCGACAACTGGTCGTCCACCCTGACCGACGGTTTTTATATTGAACTGATCGGCCAGAGCATCCTGACCAGTCTTCTGATCACGGTTCTCACACTCATCGCCTCCTATCCCATCGCGCTTTATCTTCACCGGGCGCAGGGCCGCTGGAAGACGCTGCTGCTGGTGCTCGTCATTTCGCCGTTGCTCACATCGGCCGTGGTGCGCACCTATGGCTGGATCGCGATCCTTGCCGATGACGGCCTCATCAACAACATCCTCTTAGCGCTCGGTGCCGAAAGCGGCGTGCGGTTGCTGTTCAACAAGGTCGGCGTCGTCATCGGGCTAACCGAAATCCTGATGCCCTATATGATCCTGGCGCTGCTTGCCGGTTTCGGCAGGCTCGATCCGCGTGTCGAAGAGGCGGCGGAAACGCTCGGCGCATCGCCCTGGAAGGTATTCTGGCGGATCATCGTGCCGCTCACCATGCCCGGCGTCGCGCTCGGTTGCCTGCTTTCCTTCGTTCTCGCCGTCAGTTCGTTCATTACCCCCAAGCTGCTTGGCGGCGGGCGCGTCTTCCTTCTCGCGACGGAAATCTACGATCAGGCCATCGTGACGCTCAACTGGCCGCTCGCCGCGACCCTGTCGATGATCATTCTCGTTATTTTCGGCGCTGCCCTGGTGCTCTATTCCCGGCTTCTGCGGGCCATTCTTTAAAGGAGATCGAAGATGGAAGAACGTCCCGCTCCGCTGGCGCTGAAAATCGTCGCCTTCATCATGTTCCTTTTCCTGCTGGCGCCCGTGGTTCTCGTCGTGCCGATCTCATTTTCGGCCGACAGCTACATGACCTTTCCGCCCTCCGGCTGGAGCCTGCGCTGGTATGTCGATCTCATGCATAATTCCAAGATGATGGGAGCGCTGGGCACCAGCACCCTTCTCGCCATCATCGTCACTGCGCTCTCCATGCTGATCGCGCTGCCGGCCTCCTATGCCATCGTGCGCATGCGGGTGATCGGGGCGGATGCGCTTCTCGCCTTCTTCACCGCGCCGCTGCTGCTGCCGACCATCGTTCTCGGCCTCGCGATCCTGATCGTCTTTGCCGGTGCCGGCCTGCTAGGCACCTTCACCGGTCTGGTGATCGCCCATCTCATCATCGTGCTGCCCTATGCGCTGCGTGTTCTCACCACCTCGCTTGCCGGCCTGCCGCTGATTTTCGAGGAGGCTGCTTCGACACTCGGGGCATCGCCGCTCACGGTCTTCCGACGCGTGACCATGCCGATGATCGCGCCGGGTGTCGTGGCGACGGCGGCACTTTCCTTTCTGGTGTCGTTCGATGAAGCGGTAATTTCGCTGTTCCTCACCGGCCCGCGCATCACCACGCTTCCCGTCGCCATGTATCAGCATGTGGAAACGCAGGCCGATCCGCTCGTTGCGGCCATTTCCGTTCTCTTGATCGTGCTCACCCTTGCCGTCGTCCTCATCGTCGACCGCACGGCGGGCTTGACCAAAACTTTCGTGAAATAAAGTCGTGGGGCTGCCGGCTGGCGCTGGCTGCCCCTACTGGCACAGGCGCGAATTTCACTCCCGTTTATGAACGCTGCTGCTGCATCGGCGCGATCCGTCGCGCCTGCTGATTTCGCTTTGAAAGACGAAGGCAAAGGGAAGGCCATGGCTGAAACCCCCTCCACGGAATTTGATGTCGCCGTCATCGGCGCCGGTGTGGTCGGTTGCGCGGTCGCCCGCCGTTTCGCGCTGGCCGGTGCGAAGGTGGTGGTCATCGAAAAAGGCCCCGATATCCTCTCCGGCGCCTCCAAGGCCAATAGCGCCATCCTCCATACCGGTTTCGATGCGCCAGAAGGCAGTCTGGAACTGGAACTGGTGAAGGCCGGCCGGGAGGAATATCTCTCCATTCATGCGCAGATGGGCCTCAGCCTCGTCGAAACAGGCGCGCTGGTCTGCGCCTGGAACCCGGACGAGGCGGAAAAACTGCAGGCGATTGCCGATCAGGGGCGGCGCAACGGCATTGCCGGGCTTGAGCTTCTCACAGCGGGGCAGGCTCGCGAAACCATGCCGGGCCTGTCCGACCGCCTTGTCGCCGCGCTCGACGTTCCGGGTGAACATATCATCGATCCTTGGTCCGCACCGCTTGGCTATCTTACGCAGGCGGTGGCGCTCGGCGCGCAGCTGGTGCGCAACGCGGAAGTCCTGTCCGGTGCGTTCGACGGCGCGTGGCGGATCGAGACGACGGCCGGCGTTATCCTTGCCGCAAGCATTGTCAATGCCGCCGGGCTGTTCGGCGATATTGTCGACGCGCGTCTGGGGCTTTCGCCTGACTTTGCCATCAAGCCCCGCAAGGGGCAGTTCGTGGTGCTGGACAAGGCTGCCCGCCGGCATGTGCCGCGCATCGTCCTGCCCGTTCCGACCGAAATCACCAAGGGCATCGTCGTGTGCCCCACCGCCTTCGGTAATGTTCTCGTCGGCCCGACGGCGGAAGAGCAGGAAGACCGGGAGCGCGCGACGGTCGAAACTGCGACGCTGGAAGTACTGCTGGAGCGCGGTGCGGAGATCGTTCCGGCGCTTGCTTCCGTTTCCGTAACCGCCGTTTATGCCGGTCTGCGACCGGCGTCTGAAAAGAAGCATTACCGCATTTCCGCCCGGCCGGACCGGCGGGCGACCACGCTCGGCGGCATTCGCTCCACGGGCCTCAGCGCCGCCCTCGGTCTGGCGCAACATGCGCTGAGGCTTCACGAAGGTTTCGGCACGCATTTTGTCTCACCGCCCTCCGCTCCCGAGGTGACGATGCCCAACCTGACGGAAACCTGCGAGCGGGACTGGCAGCGTGCCGATCACGGCGAAATCGTCTGTCATTGCGAACTCGTCACGCGGCGCGAGATTGAGGCGACCTTTTTAAGCCCGGTGCCGCCGGGCGATTTCGGTGGGCTGCGGCGCCGCACCCGCGCCGGCATGGGCCGCTGCCAAGGCTTTTATTGCAACGCCCGGCTGGCCGCGATGACGGGCGACCGCCTGGCGATCCCGCTTGCCGTTCACGAGGGAGGCGACCGATGAGTGCGGATGTAATCGTGGTCGGCGGCGGCCCGGCAGGTGTGTCGGCGGCGCTGGAGCTGAAAGCGCGCGGTATCGCCCGCGTGATGATCCTCGAGCGTGAGCCGGCCCTTGGTGGCGCAACCCGGCATTGCCTGCATTCGCCCTTCGGCATGCGTGAGTTCGGACGCGTCTATTTCGGCCCGGCCTATGCGCAACGCCTGCAGCGGCAGGCGCAGGATGCGGGTGTCGATATCCGCACCGGTCATTCCGTGGTGGAACTCGGACAGGATGGCGCGCTGCTGGTGACGTCGGCGCGCGGCGTCGAGACGCTGAAGGCCCGGCGTATCGTGCTTGCCACCGGCGCGCGGGAAAAACCACGCTCCGCGCGGCTTTTACCCGGCGACCGGCCGGTGGGTGTGGTCACCACCGGCACGCTGCAATCCTATGTCGCCTTTCACGGCATCATGCCCTTTCGCCGGCCGCTTATCGTCGGTTCGGAACTGGTTTCCTTTTCCGCGCTTCTAACCTGCCTGACGCATCGCGCCCGGCCGGTGGCGATGATCGAGCCGGAACCGCATCCGCTGGCGCGGTCGCCTTTTCAATGGTTTCCCCGACTGGCCGAGGTGCCCTTTCATTGTGGCGCGGTACTTACGGATATTCGCGGACGCGGCCGGGTGGAGGAGGCCGATATCCGTCTGGCGGATGGTCGCATCATGACGGTCCAATGCGACGGTGTTCTGCTCACCGGGCGCTTCACGCCGGAAGCAGCGCTTCTCAATGCATCCGCCGTGGATGTTGCGGCAGGCAGTGCCGGGCCGCTGATCGATCAGGACGGACGGATGCCCAACCCGATATTCTTCGCCGGCGGGAATGTCTTGCGAGCCGTGGAAACGGGCGGCTGGGCGTTTCGCGAAGGGCGTCGGGTTGGCGCGGCGGTGGCCGACGATCTCGCCCGGGAACCATGCAGCGCGCCGGGAGTGCCCGTCACCTTCGCCGATCCGCTCAAGCTGGCGGTTCCCGCCATGTTGCGGCCGGGTGGGCTCGACAGACCCGCATTTCGCGATTTTCAGCTTCGTTTCACCAGACCCGTTCAAGGCCGGCTTTCGCTGCATCTCGACGGGACGGACGTGTGGAGCAAGACCGGCCGTTGGCGTCCTGAACGCCGTGTGTTGGTGCCCATTCCCGGCGCTGCGTTTGAAGCGGGGCGGATTGCTTTTCACTTTCAGGAGACCAATTGATGCGCATTGCCGCAATCGATCAGGGAACGACATCGACCCGGTGCCTTGTGGTGAGCGATGGCGGCACGGCGGAGGTCGTGGCGAGCCGGCGTCACGCACAATTTTATCCGGCCGCCGGCCATGTGGAACATGATCCGGAAGAACTGCTGGGCAACATCCGCGCAGTGCTGGCTGCCGCCGGGCCGGTGGATGCCATCGCCATCGCCAATCAGGGCGAGAGTTGCCTGGCGTGGGATGCCGTGAGCGGGGAGGCGCTGTCGCCGGTCATCGTCTGGCAGGATGCCCGCACCGCCGAAGCGCTCTCCGCCCTGCCGCCTTCGGCAACGGATCGTTCGAAAGCGATTTGCGGGCTGCCGCTCGATCCCTATTTTTCGGCCAGCAAACTGGCCTGGCTGGTCAGGCACAATCCGGCGGTGGCACAGGCACGCGCGGCAGGCCGTTTGCGGCTGGGCACCACCGATGCTTTTTTTCTGGACCGGCTGACGGGCTGTTTCCGCACCGACCTTGCAACGGCGTCGCGCACGGGTCTGCTCGATCTCTCAACTGGAGACTGGAGCCCGGAACTCTGCGCGCTTCACGGCGTGCCGCTGGATTGCCTGCCCAAGATCGGTCCTGTCGATGGCGGCTTCGGCGCGGTTGACGGAACTCCTATCCGCGTTTCCATCGTCGATCAGCAGGCAGCGCTTTATGGGCATGGCTGCCGCAAGGCCGGCGATTGCAAGATAACCTTCGGAACCGGAGCCTTTCTGCTGGCCGTTGCCGGTCACGGGCGGCCGTTGACAGGAGAGCTTCTGCCGACCATTGGCTGGCAAATGCAGGGGGCGCCTGTGGTTTTCGCCATCGAAGGCGGGATCTATGATGCCGGCGCGGCGCTCGAATGGGCGAAAAAGATCGGCCTCTATGCTGAAAATGCCGAACTCGACGGTTTCGAGGGACCATCGGCCATTCGCCGCGGCCTTGTCTTCGTGCCCGCCCTTTCGGGCCTTGCCGCGCCCTATTGGGACAGGCAGGCCGTGCCTTTGTTCATCGGCATGGACCACGCGACCGAGCGGCGTGAGATGGTGCGCGCCGTGCTGGAAGGCATTGCCCTGCTGACGGCGCGGCTGATCGAGGCGGCATCGGCGGTCGCCCCCATAGGCGATACGATCTCCATCGATGGCGGCTTGTCGAACAGCCGCTATTTCGCCCGCTTTCTGGCTGCCGCCAGCGGTCGAACCATCTGCGTGCCCGCCATGCGCGAGTTGACGGCGCTCGGCCTGGCGGAACTGTGCGGCGTCGATGTCGCGGCCCTACGAGGCGATGCCGAGATATTCGCGCCCGACGGATCGGTCGATGCCAAAGACCATGCTCGCTTCGCACGCGCTATAGACAGTGCACGGAGCTGGCAACGATCCAAAACCTGCACGAGTGCGGTTCTGTCGACCATGCCGGCAGCGGGCATCTGATTTCTCCAATTTAAAGAACAGGCGACAAAGGCGACAGAATTTGATAAATTACAAAACAGCCGGTTGCGGTTTGACGCGTCGATAGAGGTCACCGAGCGTTCCTGTACCGCCAGCCGGATCATGGCGCAGGAGGAGAAGTGCTATGACGGCATTCCATGTCATGGCCGGTGCGAGTGGCGAATTTGCCCGCCCGGAAGTCCGCAAGATTGGCATCCCGGATATTGTGGATGCGTTGAAGCTGGGACTTGAGGACTTTAAAGAAAAGCCGTCCCACTATGTTTTTCTCTGTCTTATGTATCCGATCGCCGGTGTTTTTCTGGTGATGTGGAGTTCCGGCGCCAATCTGCTGCCGGTTATTTATCCGCTGATGTCGGGTTTTGCACTGATTGGTCCGATCGCGGCCATCGGGCTTTATGAAATCAGTCGACGACGCGAGCAGGGGTTGGATAGCTCTTGGCGGCACGCACTGGAGGTTCGGCACTCTCCGGCCCTGCCGTCGATCATCGCGGTCGCCGTCATGCTTTTCGTGCTTTTCGTCGTCTGGTTGATTGTTGCGCAGAGCATCTACACTGCGACTTTCGATGCGACCGGTCCGGTTTCGCTCTCCACCTTTTTGTCGGACGTATTGACGACCTCACAAGGTCTCTCCCTCATCATCTGGGGCAATCTGGCCGGCTTCGTTTTCGCGGTCGTCGTGCTGGCGACAACGGTGGTGGCGTTCCCGCTGCTGCTCGACCGGGATGTCGGCGCAGTCGCGGCGGTGGATGCGAGCGTCCGCGCCACGCTTGCCAACCCGGTTCCGGTGGCGCTTTGGGGATTGATCGTCGCGGCCTTGCTGGTCGTCGGCACGATCCCGGTATTTATCGGCCTCGCGGTCGTCATGCCCATCCTCGGCCACTCGACTTGGCACCTCTATCGGAAACTGATCGTGTCCGATTATCCAAGCCGTACGCCCTGAATTCATAGAGGAAATCTATCCGTAGATCATCCTCCCTGCCGTTGCGGCCCCGCGAGGGGAGCCGCGGCGGTTGGGAAGGCCATGGAGAGTGCGGGGATGCCATGTGGTATCGTTTTCTTCCGATCTGTCTGCTTTTCGCGATTGCCTTCGCGATTGATGCAGGCGCACAGGAAGGAGACGCTGCCGCAGGCGCTACCATAATTGCTCGCCCGATCAATTTATGAGATAATTCTAATATACTTCGCGATGGGGTTGTAGAAGTATTCGTGGCCGGGTCACGGGAGGAGACGATGGCTGTCGTTGTGATTCTCGTTCTGCTGGTGGTGGGATCGATCGTATTCCACCTGCTAAGCCCGTGGTGGTGGACGCCGATAGCCTCGAACTGGAGCTATATCGACAATACGATCATCATCACTTTCTGGATCACCGGCTTCGTTTTCTCGGCCGTCGTGCTGTTCGTCGCCTATTGCGTGTTCCGCTTCAGGCACCGCGCCGGAAACCGGGCTGCATACGAGCCCGAAAACAAGCGCCTGGAATGGTGGCTGGCGGGCGGAACCGGGGTTGGGGTGGCTGCAATGCTTCTGCCGGGCCTCTTCGTATGGAACCAGTTCGTGACCGTACCGGACGGTGCGAGCGAGGTGGAAGTCGTCGGTCAGCAATGGCAATGGAGTTTCCGCCTGCCGGGAGCGGACGGACGGCTCGGGCGGGCGGATACGCGCGCTATTGGCCCCGGCAATCCGCTCGGCCTGAACAGGAACGATCCCGCCGGAATGGACGATGTCATCATTGAAGGCGGCGAGTTGCATCTGCCCGCCGGCAGGCCGGTGAAAATGCTGCTGCGCGCGGTCGATGTCGTGCATGATTTCTATGTGCCGGAGTTCCGGGCCAAAATGGACATGATCCCCGGCTCGGTCACCTATTACTGGTTTACGCCGACCCGGACGGGAACTTTCGAGGTTCTCTGCGCGGAACTGTGCGGTGTGGGCCATCCGCAGATGCGCAGTACCGTCGTCGTCGATACCGAGACCGATTATCAGGCCTGGCTGCAGCAGCAGCCGACTTTCTCGAAACTGCTGGCTTCGGCGGAAACGTCGGCGGCCAGATAAGCGCCGTGCAGATTGGAAGGGAAGGCCGCATCGGGAGAACAGGGAGGATGGAACATGGTCGAGATTGGATCCGGCGCCGGGCAGGTCATTCAGCCCGCTGAAGTCGAGGACGTCGAGCTTTATCATCCGAAAAGCTGGTGGACGAAATATGTCTTCAGCCAGGATGCCAAGATCATTGCCATTCAATATTTCCTGACAGCCATCGCAATAGGCATGGTGGCGCTGGTGCTTTCCTGGCTGATGCGGCTGCAGCTCGCTTTTCCCGGCTATTTCTCCTTCATCGATGCGGAACATTATTATCAGTTCATCACCATGCATGGCATGATCATGGTGATCTACCTGCTGACTGCATTGTTTCTCGGCGGTTTCGGCAACTACCTGATCCCGCTGATGCTCGGCGCGCGCGACATGGTGTTTCCCTATGCCAATATGCTGAGCTACTGGCTCTACCTTTCCGCCGTCCTTGTGCTGGTGGCCGGTTTCTTCGCACCCGGCGGGCCGACGGGCGCCGGCTGGACGCTCTATCCGCCGCAGGCGCTTCTTTCGGGAACGCCGGGCGGGCGCGACTGGGGCATCATCCTGATGCTGTCATCGCTGATCCTGTTCATCATCGGCTTTACTTTGGGCGGGCTGAATTACGTCGTCACCGTGTTGCAGGGACGCACGCGGGGCATGACGCTGATGCGCATGCCATTGACGATATGGGGCATATTCACGGCGACGGCCATGGCGCTGCTCGCTTTCCCGGCGCTCTTCGTCGCCGCGGTCATGATGCTGTTCGACCGGCTGCTCGGCACGAGCTTCTTCATGCCGGCCATCGTGGAGATGGGCGAACAATTGAAGCAGGAGGGCGGCAGTCCCATCCTGTTCCAGCACCTGTTCTGGTTCTTCGGCCATCCGGAAGTCTATATCGTCGCACTTCCCGCCTTCGGCATCGTCTCGGATCTGATCAGCACCCATGCGCGCAAGAATATCTTCGGCTACCGCATGATGGTCTGGGCGATCGTCATCATCGCGGCGCTGAGCTTCGTCGTCTGGGCGCATCATATGTATGTCAGCGGCATGAACCCGAATTTCGGGTTCTTTTTCGCAACCACGACGCTGATCATCGCCGTGCCGACGGCGATCAAGGTCTATAACTGGGTGCTGACGCTCTGGCGCGGGGATATCCATCTCACCCTGCCGATGCTGTTTGCGCTCGCCTTCATCGTCACATTCATCAATGGCGGATTGACGGGTCTCTTCCTCGGCAATGTCGTCGTCGATGTGCCGCTTTCGGATACGATGTTTGTGGTCGCCCATTTTCATATGGTGATGGGGGTCGCGCCGATCATGGTGATCTTCGGTGCGATTCACCACTGGTATCCGAAAGTCACGGGCCGGATGCTGAACGAGGCGATGGGGCACGTCCATTTCTGGATCACCTTTCTCGGTGCCTATGCCATCTTCTTCCCGATGCATTATCTCGGGCTGATGGGGGTGCCGCGCCGCTATTACGAGCTGGGCGAAACGGCTTTCATTCCAGATTCGGCGCACACGTTGAACATATTCATCACCGTGGCCGCGCTCATCGTCGGTGCGGCTCAACTGCTGTTCGTGTTCAATCTCGAGTGGAGCCTGCGCTGGGGCAAAAAGGCGGTCGGCAATCCGTGGCGGGCCACGACACTGGAATGGCAGACGCCGCAGACCCCGCCGGTTCATGGCAACTGGGGCAAGGAACTGCCGGTCGTTTATCGCTGGCCGTATGATTACAGCGTGCCCGGCGCGGCTGAGGACTTCCTGCCGCAAAACCAGCCGGCGGCTGCCGGGCCTCCCGAAAGGGCCCTGTCATGAGCGCCATCCTCGTCTTCATGGCCGGGATCGCCGGCATCATCGGCTGGTGGATGGCGCGGCAGCGGCTGGCCTCGAAGCCCTGGCTGGAAGTCGGTTTGGCAGGCGATGCGCAGCAGATGCAGGGATCGTCGGCGACGATTGCGAAAGTCGGACTTGGGATATTTCTGGCGGTTGTCGGTGCGTTGTTCACCTTGCTCATCAGCGCCTATCTCGGCCGCATGGGCGGCGCCGACTGGTGGGGTATCCCGATCCCCAGACTGTTATGGGTGAATACTGCGGCGCTTGCCGCCAGCAGTCTGGCGCTGCAATGGGCGAAAACCGAAGTCCGTCCAGATCATCGCGACAGGCTGAATGCGGCTCTTGTGACAGCCTTTGCGACGGCTGTTTTCTTTGTCGCCGGTCAATTCCTGGCGTGGCGGCAACTCATCTCCGCAGGCTATGTTCTGGCGGATAACCCATCGAACAGCTTCTTCTACATGATCACCGGCCTGCACGGCCTGCATATATTGGGCGGGCTTTTCGTGCTTGGACGCACCGCAATCCGTGCCCGGAGCGAGCCCTTGTCGGCAAGGATGCTCCTGAGTGTGGAGCTGTGCGTCATCTACTGGCATTTCATGCTGGTCGTCTGGCTGGTTCTTTTTGCGCTTTTCGCCGGCTGGGCGAACAGTTTCGTCGATCTCTGCCGTCAATTGGTCACCTGAGGAGTGTCGATCATGGCCGCATCCATGGAGGAAAGACCGGTAAGTGATCCGCATCTGCGGCCGGCGGGATTGCGCGGCATCGCCGCCGATCTGTCATCGGACCAGCGGGCGTTCAAGAACGTCTCCTGGGGCAAGGCGATGATGTGGATATTCATCCTGAGCGATATCTTCATTTTCGGCTGTTTCCTGCTGGCCTATATGGCGGCGCGCATGTCGGCCACCGCGGACTGGCCCAATCCGAGCGAGGTTTTCGCGCTCACGATTGCCGGCAGGCACATTCCGCTGATCCTGATTGCCATCATGACCTTTGTTCTCATCAGCAGCAGCGGCACGATGGCCATGGCCGTCAACTTCGCATATCGCCGCGACCGTCGCAAAACCGCCGCGCTGATGGTGGCGACGGCAGCGCTTGGAGCGACATTCGTGGGAATGCAGGCATTCGAATGGAGCAAGCTGATCGCGGAGGGCGTTCGCCCCTGGGAAAACCCGTGGGGTGCGGCGCAGTTCGGTTCGGCTTTCTTCATGATCACGGGCTTTCACGGCACCCATGTGTCCATCGGCGTCCTGTTTCTTCTCATCGTCGCGCGCAAGGTGTGGCGGGGAGATTTCGATGAGGAAAGGCGGGGGTTCTTCACCAGCCGCAAGGGGCAATACGAGATCGTCGAGATAACCGGGCTCTACTGGCACTTCGTGGATCTGGTGTGGGTCTTTATCTTCGCATTCTTCTATCTGTGGTGAGTGAGGATGGCATTATGGCACAGCAACAGTCACAACAGGGACAGCAGCATCCGATAAGACTTTACATGGTGGTCTGGGGACTGCTTTTCGTCCTCAGCGCCTTCTCCTATATGGTCGATTATCTTGGCATTCAGAGCTATCCGAGATGGTCTCTCATCATCCTGTTCATGATCCTGAAGGCGGGGCTGATCATGGCGATTTTTATGCACATGGCCTGGGAACGGCTGGTCCTGGTCTACGCCATCCTGCTTCCGCCGGTTCTTGTGCTCGTCTTCGCAGCCCTGATGGCCTCGGAATCCAGCTATACGGCTCTTACCCGGCTGACCTTCATGGGGGCGGGTTCCTAGAACAGAGGCAAGATTTTCAGGATTGTGGAAGCAGCACGCCGACGGCGAATTCCTCTTCGGTTGCGACGTGGCCGGCCTGAGTCTTGCGATATTCGCTGGGGGTGAAACCGCGCTCGGCTCGTAGCGTGCGGGAAAGGTGCGGCGCATCGCAAAAACCGGTGGCGAGCGAAATCTGGGTGATGCTGTCACGCGTCGTGCGCAGCAGCGACAGAGCGCGATCCAGTCGAAGCTCGAGATAGACCTTCGAAGGCGTTGCGCTGAGGTCGTTCAGGAAACGCCGTTCGAGGCTGCGGCGGCCAAGGCCGAGATCATTCGCCAGTTCCAGCACGGTTCTCGGAACCTCGATATTCTGCTGCATCCGCAGGATTGCTTTTTTGACGAGGGGATCGTTGGCCTTGCGCGTGCTCTGCTGGCCGGGTTGAGGCTTTTCGCCGCTCAGCGCGCTGTCGATCATCATGATGTTGAGGCTTTTGATGGCGGCGGACTGGCCGACATGACGCTCGACGAGGAAGGCTGCCAGATGCGCTGCGCCGTGGCCACCGGAACAGGTCAGTCGGTCGCGGTCGATGACGAAGATCTGATCGGAGATCATCTGGACGGTATCGAAACGGTCGAGAAAATCCTGACGGTGGAACCAGCTTACGCAGCAGCGATAACCATCGAGCAGGCCGGCCTCGTGCAGGATGAAAACGCCGGTGCATAGCCCGACGATGGGAACGCCCGCCGCCGCCCGTTCCTTCAGGAAGCGCAGCGCCTCCTGCGGCAGGGCGCTGTGATCGCTGATCAAACCGCCGACAACGACGATATAGTCGTAGTGCCCGGCGTCCATCAGCCGTGTATCCGGCTGCACCTTCACGCCGCAACTCGATTGTACGCTGCTCATGGTCGCCGAGAGCACCGACCATTCGCACAGGATAGGCCGCGAACGGTCCGCCTCATCGGCCGCAAGGCGCAGCACATCGACGAAATTCGCGAAGGCCGACAGCGTGAAGCGGTCGGCAAGCAGGAAGGCGACGCTGAGGCGTTTTCTGGCGCGGGATGAGGTCATGACGCAAATATTCATGCAAACAGACGCGATTGTCCAGCCGGGGCGCGGCAAATGCTCCTAGCTTTTGCGACACGAGATTTTCCAACCATCGGGTCCGCTCATGACGCGTTTTAATGCTTTCAATCTTTTGCGGAATGCCGTGACCGGCCACAAGAACTGGGACGAGCAATGGCCCGACAGTCAGCCGAAAGCCGAATATGACGTGGTCATCGTCGGCGCCGGCGGCCATGGTCTGGGCGCTGCCTATTATCTGGCCAGCCAGCACGGCATCACCAATGTCGCTGTCATCGACAAGGGCTGGCTCGGCGGCGGCAATACCGGCCGCAACACCACGATCATCCGCTCGAACTATCTCTATGACGAGAGCGCCCGTCTTTACGATCACGCCGTCGATCTGTGGGAGAATTTGAGCCAGGAATTGAACTACAACGTCATGTATTCAAGGCGCGGCGTGCTGATGCTGGCGCATAACGTCCATGACGTGCAGAGCTTCAAGCGCCACATCCATTCCAACCGTTTGAACGGCGTCGACAATCGCTGGCTCACCCCGGAAGAATGCAAGGAATACTGCCCGCCGCTCAGCATTGCGCCGAATGCCCGCTATCCGGTCATGGGCGGCGCGCTTCAGGAACGGGCCGGCACGGCGCGCCACGATGCGGTCGCCTGGGGTTATGCGCGCGGCGCTGCCGCCCGCGGCGTCGATATCATCCAGAACTGCCCGGTCACGGCCATTCGCCGCAATGCCGATGGCTCGGTCGCGGGCGTCGAGACGGCGAGGGGCTTCATCAAGGCGAAGAAGGTCGCGGTTTCCGCCGCCGGCCACACCTCGGTCGTCATGGACACGGCCGGCGTGCGCCTGCCGCTCGAAAGCTATCCGTTGCAAGCGCTGGTGTCGGAGCCGATCAAGCCGATCTTCCCCTGCGTGGTCATGTCGAACGCGGTTCACGCCTATATCAGCCAGTCCGACAAGGGCGAGCTGGTGATCGGTTCAGGTACGGACCAATATACCTCCTATTCGCAGCGCGGCGGCCTGCCGCTGATCGAGCATACCATCGCGGCCATCGTCGAGATCTTCCCGATCTTCAACCGCATGCGGATGCTGCGCAAATGGGGCGGCATCGTCGATGTGACGCCGGATCGCTCGGCCATTCTCGGCAAGACGCCGGTTGCCGGCCTTTACGTCAATTGCGGCTGGGGTACCGGCGGTTTCAAGGCCACGCCCGGCGCTGCCCATACCTTCGCCTGGACCATCGCCAAAAACGAACCGCACCCGATCAACGCGCCTTTCACGCTGGAACGCTTCCGTTCCGGCCGCCTGATCGACGAGGCCGCCGCCGCAGCCGTGGCGCACTGAGGATACGACGATGCTTTTGATCCGCTGCCCGTATTGCAACGAAACACTGCCGGAAGCCGAATTCACCTATGCCGGGCAGGCCCATATTACCCGCGCCGCCGATCCCTCGTCGCAGACCGATGAGCAATGGGAAGAATTCCTGTTCATCCGCGAAAACGTCAAGGGCCCGCATTTCGAGCGCTGGCGGCACCTGCATGGCTGCGGCCGCTTTTTCAACGCCGTGCGCGACACGGTGAGCGACCGTTTCCTCACGACCTATCGGGCGGGCGAGCCGCGTCCTGAACTTTCTTCCCTGACCCGTGCACCAGCCAGTTCCGAGGTGTCGAAATGAACTCTTATCGCGTTTCCGGCCGTGGCCGTGTGGATGCCGCCCGCTCCGTGAGCTTCACCTTCGACGGCAAGACCTATCGCGGTGTGAAGGGCGATACGGTCGCCTCCGCACTTCTCGCCAATGGCGTGCATCTGATGGGCCGCTCGTTCAAATACCACCGCCCGCGCGGCCCGGTGGCGGCGGGTTCCGAGGAGCCGAATGCGCTGATCGGCACCCGCCGCGGCGCCGGACGTTTCGAACCGAACACCCGCGCCACGGTGCAGGAAATCTGGAACGGGCTGGAAACCACCTCGCAGAACAAATATCCGAGCCTGAAATTCGATATCGGCGCGGTCAACGACATGGCCTATATGCTGTTTTCGGCGGGCTTCTATTACAAGACCTTCATGTGGCCGAAGAGCTTCTGGAACAAGGTCTACGAGCCCTTCATCCGCGCGGCTGCGGGTCTCGGCGTTTCGCCGACGGAGGAGGACCCCGACACCTATGCCTCGCGCAACCTGCATTGCGATGTGCTGATCGTCGGCGCCGGTCCCGCGGGTCTCGCGGCAGCGCGTGCGGCGGCGGTCGATGGTCTGAAGGTCGTGCTGGTCGATGAAAATGCCGAAGCCGGCGGTACGCTTCTGTCCGAGCCGCAGGCGAAGATCGACGGCAAGCCCGCATGGAACTGGCTGGCGGAAGAGTTGAAGGCGCTGAAAGAGCGCGGCGTCAGGGTGATGACCCGCACGACGGCGATTGCCTATTACCACCAGAACATGATCGGCCTTTGCGAAAAGCTGACCGACCATCTGGAAACCGTGCCGAAAGATACGCCGCGCGAGCGCCTGTGGCGCGTTCGGGCGCGCCAGGTGGTGCTGGCGCAGGGCGCGCTGGAAAAGCCGCTGGTCTTCCACGGCAACGACCGTCCGGGCGTGATGCTGGCGGGGGCTGCCCAGACCTATCTCAACCGTTACGGCGTCAAGGTCGGTAACCGGCCGGTGGTGGCGACGAGCCATGACAGCGCCTGGTATGCCGCCTTCGATCTTCAGGGCGCGGGTGCCCGTGTTCAGGCCATTGTCGATACCCGCGCCAAGGTGCGCGAGGAACTGGTGAACGAAGCGCGCGCGCTCGGCATTCCGGTCAAGCTGTCGCATACGGTCACGGCGACCTCGGGCCGGCTGCGGGTCAAGTCCGTCCGGGTCAATGCGGTTAATGGCGCGTCGGTCGGTGCGGGACAGGAGATTGCCTGTGATGCGGTGCTGATGTCGGGCGGCTGGACGCCGTCGCTGCATCTCTTTTCCCATACGCAGGGCAAGATCGCCTGGGACGATGAACGGACTACGTTCCTTCCTGCCCTCACTAACGAGGATTGCGTCATTGCCGGGGCCGGGCGAGGGCTGTGGGGCATCGAGGCCGCGTTGAAGGACGGTGCGGAACGGGGTCGCGAAGTCGCCGCCGCACTCGGCAAGGTCGCCAATAGTTCCAGCCATGCGGTGGAACATGACCGTACCGGCAACGGCGTCTCGCACACGGAACTGCCGAGCGACCGCGATGCCGGCAAGGCCAAGGCCTTCGTGGATTACCAGAATGACGTGACCGCCAAGGATCTGCGGCTTGCCGTGCGTGAGGGCATGCGTTCCATCGAGCATGTCAAGCGCTATACCACCAATGGCATGGCGACCGATCAGGGCAAGATGTCCAACATCAACGGCCTCAACATCGCGGCAGAAGCGCTGGGCAAGCGCCAGCCGCAGGTGGGGCTGACCACCTTCCGTCCGCCCTATACGCCAACGACCTTCGGCGCTTTTGCGGGTTATCACCGCGGTGCGCATTTCGAAGTGACGCGCAAGACGCAGATCGACGGTTGGGCTGAGGAGCACGGCGCGGTTTACGAGCCGGTCGGGCAATGGCGTCGCGCCTGGTATTTCCCGAAGCCGGGCGAAGACATGGATGCGGCGGTCAGCCTTGAATGCCGGGCGGTGCGCCAGAGCGTTGGCATTTTCGATGCCTCGACGCTCGGCAAGATCGAGGTGGTCGGTCCCGATGCGGTCGAGTTCATGAACCGCATGTATACCAATCCCTGGACGAAGCTTGCCGCCGGCCGCTGCCGTTATGGCCTGCTGCTCGGCGATGATGGCTTCATCCGCGATGACGGCGTCATCGGCCGCATGACCGAGGACCGTTTCCATGTCACCACCACAACCGGCGGCGCCGCCCGCGTGCTGAACATGATGGAGGATTACCTCCAGACCGAATGGCCCGATCTCAATGTCTGGCTGACCTCGACCACCGAACAGTGGTCGACCATTGCGCTGAATGGCCCGAACGCGGCAAAGCTGCTCGCGCCGCTGGTGCAAGGCGTCGAACTGACGGAAGAGGCTTTCCCGCATATGTCCTGCATGGAATGCACCGTGGCCGGCATGCCGGCGCGGCTGTTCCGCGTCAGCTTCACCGGCGAGATTGGCTTCGAGGTCAATGTGCCGGCGCCGCTCGGCCGCAAGCTCTGGGAAATCCTGTGGGAGGCCGGCCAGCAATATGGCATCACGCCTTACGGCACCGAGACTATGCATGTGCTGCGTGCGGAAAAGGGTTACATCATCGTCGGCCAGGACACCGATGGCACGGTTACGCCCTATGATGCGGCGATGGGCTGGGCCGTGGGCAAGAACAAGCCGGATTTCGTCGGCAAGCGCGGCCTTGCCCGCCCCGATCTCGTCGCCAAGGGTCGCCGCCACCTCGTCGGTCTTCTGACCGAAGACCGCTCCAAGCTGGAAGAGGGCGCGCAGATCGTCTTCGATGCGAAACAGCCTATACCGATGAAAATGGTCGGCCACGTTACATCATCCTATCACTCGGACGCCGTCGGCCAACCGATTGCGCTGGCGCTGGTTGAGGGCGGCCATGATCGGATGGGCGAGACCGTCTACATTCCGATGCTGGACCGCACCATTGCCGCGAAAATCGCCGGAATGGTCTTCGTCGATCCCGAAAATACCCGCCTGAAGATTTGACTAGCGCATATCCAGCGAACACAAGTTCGCCAAATATGCTATAACTCTTTGTTTTTGCGCATTTTCCGGACGTAAAGGCGAATTCGCCTTTACTGGAAATGCTCTAGGAGATGACAATGAACATGCGCGTTTCCTCCCCCGTTCCCGGCACGCTGGCCGAGAGCAAAGCAGCCCGGGTCAGCATTCTGGCCGCGCAGGCGCGGCTGTCGCTGCGGGCGCGCGGCGATCTCGCCCCGCTCAGCGCCGCCCTTGGCCTTACCCTGCCGGACCGGATCGGCCTCCGCGCCGCTTCAGGCGACATCGAAGTCCTGCGCCTTGGCCCCGACGAATGGACCGTGCTTGCACCTGTCAGCGCGGTCGACGGGCTGATTGCCGCCTGCGCAGGCGTTTACGCCAGCCATCCGCATAGTCTCGTCGATATTTCCGGACGAGAAGTGACGCTCCTGATCGAAGGTCCCCAGGCCGCCGAATTGCTGACGCTGGGCTGCGCCCGCGACATCGACACGATTGCCGTCGGTGAGGGACGCCGGACGATTTTCGATGGCGTCAGCGTGGTGCTCTGGCGCGATGCGGAAAACCGTTTCCGCATGGATATCTGGAACAGTTTCGTATCGCATCTTGGCCATCTGCTTGAAACCGGCTGCAAGGAACTTGCGGCGGACATCGCCTGATCTCGAAGGAGGAAACAATGCTCAACCGACTGTCGCATAATACCGTTTCGGACACGGTGATCGCCGACGCCATCGCCGAGGAACTCGACCGCCAGAAGACGCAGATCGAGCTGATCGCTTCGGAAAACATCGTCTCCGCCGATGTTCTGGCGGCGCAAGGCTCGGTGCTGACCAACAAATATGCCGAGGGCTATCCCGGCAAGCGTTATTACGGCGGCTGCGAATTTGTCGATAAGGTCGAGGCGGTCGCCATCGACCGGCTGAAGCAGCTCTTCGGCGCGGAATTCGCCAATGTGCAGCCGCATTCCGGTGCGCAGGCCAATCAGGCGGTGTTTCTGGCGCTGCTTCAGCCCGGCGACCGGATCATGGGGCTTTCACTGGCCCATGGCGGCCACCTGACGCATGGTTCGCCGGTGACCATGTCCGGCAAATGGTTCGATGTCGTCTCCTATGAGGTCGACGCCGAAACCCATCTGATCGATATGGAGAAGGTGCGGGCACGGGCGCTGGAGACGAAACCGAAGCTGATCGTGGCCGGCGCATCGGCCTATCCGCGCCAGATCGATTTCGCCGGCTTCCGCAGAATAGCCGACGAAGTCGGCGCTTGTCTGATGGTGGACATGGCCCATTATGCGGGGCTGATCGCCGGCGGCAAATATCCGAACCCTGTGTCGCACGCCCATGTGGTCACCTCCACCACCCACAAGACCCTGCGCGGTCCGCGCGGCGGCGTTATCCTCACCAACGATGCCGATCTCGCCAAAAAGCTCAATTCGGCGGTATTCCCCGGCAATCAGGGCGGTCCGCTGATGCATGTCATCGCCGCCAAGGCTGTGGCTTTCGGTGAGGCGCTGCGCCCGGACTTCGCGGATTATGCCGGTCAGGTCATCGCCAATGCGCAGGCGCTTGCCGCCGTGCTGACAAAGGGCGGTCTGGGGATCGTCTCTGGCGGAACCGACAGCCATATGGTGCTGGTCGATCTGCGCCCGAAAGGCGTGACCGGCAAGATCGCCGAAATCGCGCTGGAACGGGCGGGGCTCACCTGCAACAAGAACGCCATTCCCAACGATCCGGAAAAGCCCTTCGTCACCTCGGGTATCCGGCTCGGCAGCTCCGCCGGCACCACGCGCGGCTTTGGCGTCGCCGAATTCGAACAGATCGGTGCGCTGATCCTGCGTGTCATCGATGCGCTGGCGGCGAATGCCGAGGGTGATGCCGCAATCGAGGCCGACGTGCGGGCGCAGGTCGCAGCGCTTTGCGACGCCTTCCCGATCTACGGTTCGTAAGCGGCCCTGCCGGGCTTCGGCAAGTCTCAATCGCCGTCCTGGCCACGGCCGGCGGTTCATCGGCAATCGGCGCGAAAGCGCGGGCGATCCGTCCGCGCCGCAAAGACCCAGGGGAGCAGGATTTGACCACCTATATCATGAAAGTCGCGTGTCCGGCGCGCAGAGGCATCGTCGCCGCCGTCTCCGGTTATCTTGCCCGGTCCGGCTGCAACATCAACGACAGTTCGCAATTCACCGATCAGGAGACCGGCCGCTTCTTCATGCGGCTGAGCTTCGTTTCCGAACAGGGATCGGGACGCGATGCACTGCTTGACGGGTTCGGTCCCGTCGCGGCCGATTTCGATATGGATTATGATATTCATGACCTTTCGCGAAAGACGAAGGTCGTCATCATGGTCTCGCGATTCGGTCATTGCCTGAACGATCTGCTGTATCGCTCCCGCATCGGTGCGCTGCCGGTCGAGATCGTCGCCGTAATTTCCAATCATCTTGATTATCAGAAGCAGGTGGTGAATGAGGATATTCCCTTTCACCACATTCGTGTCACGCCGGAAACGAAGCCCGAGGCGGAAGCTGCGATCCTGCAGGTGGTGCAGGATACCGGAGCGGAGCTCGTCGTGCTGGCACGCTACATGCAGGTCCTGTCGGACCGGCTGTGTCAGGAAATGTCAGGCCGTATCATCAACATCCATCATTCCTTCCTGCCGTCTTTCAAGGGCGCCAACCCTTACAAGCAGGCCTATGAGCGCGGCGTGCGGCTGATCGGCGCGACCGCCCACTACGTCACCGCCGATCTCGATGAAGGGCCGATCATCGAGCAGGATACGATCCGCGTGACCCATGCCCAGAGTGCGATGGATTATGTCAGCCTCGGCCGGGATGTGGAAAGCCAGGTTCTTGCACGGGCCATCCACGCCCATATTCATCACCGGGTCTTTCTGAACGGAAACAGGACGGTCGTCTTTCCCGCGTCTCCCGGAGAACATGTGTCCGAACGCATGGGCTGAATGCGCAATTCCAGCCCATGAAAATTCGGGTTTATCCCGAGCGGCTTCTCGCCCGGGATGGCCTTGATTCTCTGTCCTTACTCCGCGGGCTGCTGCATTGCAGCTACCGGGCCGGACCGTATGCGATCTCCGGAGAGGCTGCGCTGCCCGAGCGCGATGATGGCGACTGTCGAAAGGCTTGCGGCGACGGACACCCAGAAACCGTTATCCGGGCCGAAATTGTCGATCACCCAGCCGGAGACGAAGGCGCCGAGCGCCATGCCGATACCGATGCCGGTCATTACCCAGGTCACGCCTTCCGTCAGCATCGATTCCGGCACGCGGCGTTCTATCAGGCCGAACGAGGTGATGAAAATCGGCGAGATTGCAACGCCGCTGAGGAAAACGGCGAAAGCGAGAAGTGCTACCGAGGTGTTGGCGACAAGCAGCGGCAGGGCGGTGAGTGCAAGCACGCTGACGGCGATCAGCAATTGCCGTTGCAGCGGCATTTTGGGGTTGAGCGCGCCGAGAATGAGGCCGACCACGAAGGAGCCAATGGCATAGACGCCGATGACGAGGCTGGCGGCTTCCGGTTGACCAAGCGCCTTGGTGATTGCGACGGCGCTTACCTCGGCCGTGGCGAAAGTGGAGCCGACGAAGATCAGCGCGAGCGTGATGATCTGAACCGGGCGCAGGAAGATGGCCGAACGCTGCCGGCGGCCGCTTTCAACCGGTCGCACCTTGGGCTCGGTCGAGCGTTGCAGGAGGAAGGCAAAGGTGCCAAGCGCCAGGAAGGTGGTGCTGATCATCATGCCCGCTTCCGGAAAGAGCGAAACCGCAAGGCCAACGGAAAGCGAGGCGCCGGAGATGTAGACAAGTTCGTCGGCGGCGGATTCAAAGGCGAAGGCGGTGTTCAACTCCGGCCGGTCGCGGAAGATTTCCGTCCAGCGGGCGCGCATCATGGCGGGAATGCTCGGCATGGCGGCGGCGAGGAAGGCGGAAAGGAACAGTGTCCAGGCGGGCCATCTCTGATTTGTCGCGATAATCAGCGCCGCAAAGGCGATGACCGAGACGATGGTGGCGGGGATGAGGACCTTGCTCTGCCCCTTGCGGTCCACCAGCCGGGAGATTTGCGGGGAGAGGGCGGCATTGGTCAATGCGAAGGTTGCCGAGACGGCGCCGGCCAGCCAATATTCGCCATGAGTCTGGGAAAGCATGGCGACGATGCCGATCGGGGCCATGGCAATGGGAAGGCGGGCGAAGAAACCGGCGGCGGAAAAGCCTTTTGCGCCTGGAGCCCGGAAAATTTCTCTGTATGGATTAGACATCGGGATGCACCTTGTTCTAAGGGTGTCCACCACATACATACGTGGCGTATGTGAATGAGATAATTGCATACGACGCGTATGTCAACTAATATACGCGTCGTATGTGGAAAATGGAGAAGAAATGCGCAAACCTCGCAGTGAAATGATTGCCGAGACGCGGGCGAAGCTTCTGGCTGCCGGCCGCAAGGCCTTTGGCAGCATCGGTTATGCGGAAGCGTCGATGGACGACTTCACCGCCGAAGCCGGTCTCACCCGTGGCGCGCTCTATCACCATTTCGGCGACAAGAAAGGCCTGTTGCTGGCGGTTGTGGCCGAGATCGATGCGGAGATGACGAAGAGGCTCTGTGACATCTCCTCGAGGGCCGCGACCCGATGGGAGGGTTTCGTCGAGGAGAATGTCGGTTATGTGCGCATGGCTCTCGAACCGGAAATCCAGCGGATCATGTTTCGTGACGGGCCGGCCGTGCTCGGCGATCCGTCGCGCTGGCCGAATGCCAATGGCTGTATCTCGGCTGTCGCCCGAAGCCTGGATGCGCTCCGGGAAGAAGGCACCATCGGCGACATCGATCCGGAGGCATGCGCCCGCTTCATCAATGCGGCGAGCAGCAGCGCCGCCCAATGGATAGCCAATTCCGACGACCCGGAAACGACCTCGAAACGGGCTGTCGGAAGTTTCCGAACCTTTCTGGAGGGATTGCGGGTCAGGAAAGACTGACCCGCAAAGCTGCCGATCTGTTATTCCGCGTCGGCTGGGCGATCATCACGGAAAATGTGTAGAAAGATCTGGAATAGACACAGATCATGTTATTGGTAGCACTTGTTGTGACACTCATGAGGCCAAGGTGATGGTCGGCAAGAAGTCAGACAAAGTCTCCGGAAGCGAGCCATCGGTTGCGACGCCGAAGCTTCTG
Source organism: Agrobacterium sp. CFBP 3001 (assembly GCF_027871605.1). Classification (NCBI taxonomy): domain Bacteria; kingdom Pseudomonadati; phylum Pseudomonadota; class Alphaproteobacteria; order Hyphomicrobiales; family Rhizobiaceae; genus Agrobacterium; species Agrobacterium sp. CFBP 3001. The sequence goes on along the minus strand of NZ_JAQAHD010000015.1, from coordinate 34,957 downwards.
TCGGGCGGCAATCCCCAGATTGCAAAAGGATATGGCGACACCCCGGTGCAGGCCTATATCGCCGCCATGCCGGGTTGGAAAAGCGCGGTGGGTGGCCGTATCGACAGGTTGATCGAAGGTGTCGTGCCCGGTGTGCGCAAGGCTGTGAAGTGGAATTCGCCCTTTTACGGCATGGAGGACGACATCTGGTTCCTCAGCCTTCACTGCTTCACGAAATATATCAAGGTGACCTTCCTTAACGGCGCATCCTTGCAGCCCTTGCCGCCCGGCACTTCCAAACATCCGAAAGTCCGTTACCTCGATATCCGCGAGGATGCGTTCGATGAAGCGCAGTTCGTGGAGTGGGTGAGGCAGGCAAGCGTGTTGCCCGGCGAAAAAATGTGAGCGAACGGGTTTACCGGTCCCAGAGGCTTTCAAGCACGCGATGATCGCGAAATGGGCGGACGAATCATGCCGGTTTTCCTGCCTCTTGAGGATAGTGTCGCGCCGCGGATGATGAGAAATCGCGGGCTGTCCGATACAGTTTTTCCGGAGCGAAGAAAAACCGGCCGTTCCGGCCGATTTCTGTTTACTTTTGCCGGGGTTGCACGCCATCACGCTCACTGAATTCGCTGCCAGACGTATCGCAAACCACGGAGGATGAGATGAAGGCACTGGTGCTGGAAGAAAAGGGCAAGCTCTCGCTCAGGGATTTTGACATTCCGGGTGGAGCAGGATCCGGTGAACTCGGGCCCAGGGATGTGCGCATCCGCACCCACACGGTCGGTATCTGCGGCTCGGACGTCCATTATTACACCCATGGCAAGATCGGTCATTTCGTCGTCAACGCGCCGATGGTGCTCGGCCATGAAGCGTCTGGAACGGTGATCGAAACCGGCGACGAGGTGACGCATCTGAAGGTGGGCGACCGCGTCTGCATGGAGCCCGGCATTCCCGATCCCACATCGCGCGCCTCCAAGCTCGGCATCTACAATGTCGATCCGGCTGTCCGCTTCTGGGCGACGCCGCCCATCCATGGCTGCCTGACGCCTGAGGTCATTCATCCCGCCGCCTTCACTTATAAGCTGCCCGATAACGTGTCTTTTGCCGAAGGCGCCATGGTCGAACCTTTCGCCATCGGCATGCAGGCGGCGCTTAGGGCACGTATCCAGCCGGGCGATATCGCTGTCGTCACGGGGGCAGGTCCGATCGGCATGATGGTAGCGCTGGCGGCGCTTGCCGGCGGTTGCGCCAAGGTCATCGTTGCCGATCTCGCCCAGCCGAAGCTCGATATCATCGGTGCATATGATGGCATCGAAACCGTCAACATCCGCGAACGCAATCTCGCCGAGGCCGTCTCGGCGGCGACCGACGGCTGGGGCTGCGATATCGTCTTCGAATGCTCGGGCGCAGCACCCGCCGTGCTCGGCATGGCAAAGCTGGCGCGGCCGGGCGGCGCGATCGTGCTGGTCGGCATGCCTGTCGATCCGGTTCCGGTCGATATTGTCGGCCTGCAGGCCAAGGAACTGCGGGTCGAAACGGTTTTCCGTTATGCCAATGTTTACGACCGGGCAGTTGCGCTCATCGCCTCCGGCAAGGTTGATCTGAAGCCGTTGATTTCCGCGACCATTCCCTTTGAAGACAGCATTGCCGGTTTCGACCGTGCGGTTGAAGCACGGGAAACGGATGTGAAACTGCAGATCGTGATGCCGCAGTAACGAAGCAAGCCGCTGATGATTGAGCGGCAAAGACGTTGCGGAAAAGTATGAGTGTAGCCTGCCGGCATCCGGCAGGCTACACGTCAAAATTTCAACGAAAATCGCTTCTGGTTGCGCATTGTTTGAGCGCATCACGCCAAATTGAGCGGAAAAATCGGTCTCGTCGCCGCGTCTATGGTCAGCCCTTTCGGGCGACTCTTCAATTTTCGACAAAAAAGAGTCAAAAAAGTATCGGCAATTTCTTCGGCGTGATGTGGATATACCGCAGCCGCCCGCCATATGCTCCTCATCAACGCCTGGGACGAGCCATAAAGAGGAAATGGCTCCTGTCCGCAAATACGGCGGACGCGACTGATGGGAGGAACTATGATGCAGCCCGATCTGGAACTGGTGCACATCCGCAAGGGCGAATCTTTCGCCGCCTGGCGGCATGGCTATCCGTTCCGTACCGTGCGCTGGCATTATCATCCCGAATACGAAATCCATCTGGTCGTCGCCACGTCAGGCACGTTTTATATCGGTGATTTCGTCGGCCGTTTCGGCCCCGGTCAGCTCATCATGACCGGTCCCAATCTCCCCCAGAACTGGATCAGCGAGATCGAGCCGGACGAAATCGTGCCGACACGTTCCCTCGTGATCCAGTTTCCGGAGGCTTTTATCGAGGATGCCTGCACCTCCATGTCCGAGATGGAGGTGGTGCGTGCGCTGCTGGACCGCAGCCGCCGCGGCATTCTGTTCGACGATGAGACAAGCGATCGCGTTCGTCCGCTGATCCTTCGGCTGATCGAGGCGCAGGGGCTGACGCGGCTCGCGCTTTTCTGGGAAATTCTCGATCTGCTGGTCAACGCGCCGTCTTCCGAGGTGCTTGCAAGCCTGAGCTACGAGCTGGACCTGACCGGCATTGGCGACAGCGGCATCAACCGCGCGCTGTCGCATCTGCGCCAGCACCTGACCGAACAGGTCGAGGAAATCGACCTCGCCGACATGGTGGGCCAGAGCCAGAGCGCCTTTTCCCGCGCCTTCAAGCGTCACACGGGAACGACGCTGGTGCGGTATCGCAATCAGTTACGCATTGATCTTGCCTGCCAGATGCTGCTGGCGGATCAGGACGTGAAGGTGGCGGAGGTCTGCTACGATGTGGGCTTCTCCAATCTTTCGAATTTCAACCGGCATTTCCTGAAATTGAAGGGAATGTCGCCGTCGAGGTTCCGCACGATATTCGCAGCCCAGAAGGCAGCGGTCATGGCGGATTAAACCAGCGACACATCGCCAATTTCTAAGAATTCGGGCAGAGGGCTGTCCGGAAACGGGGTCTTGTTGCCCCAATTTTCCAACCGGGAGGAAGAGTGAGATGAAAATGAAGTCCAAGTTTCTGATGGCGACAGCCGCAATTGCAATGATGCCGCTCCGGCGCTGGCGCAGGAAAAGCTGAAGATCGGCATGACCTTCCAGGAGCTGAACAACCCCTATTTCGTGTCGATGCAGGAAGCGCTGAAGGAAGCCGCCGCAAGCATCGGCGCAGATGTCGTCGTGACCGATGCCGGCCACGATGTGGCAAAGCAGATTTCCGACGTCGAAGACATGCTGCAGCAGAAGATCGATATCCTGCTTCTGAACCCCACCGACAGCGCCGGCATCGAAGCCGCCGTTCACGCTGCCAAGGCTGCTGGCGTAATCGTCGTTGCGGTTGACGCCAACGCAAACGGCCCGGTCGACACCTTCGTCGGCTCGAAGAACCGTGACGCGGGCTACAAGTCGTGCAAGCATCTCGGTGACGCGCTCGGCGGCAAGGGTGAAGTCGCGATCCTCGACGGTATCCCGGTCGTTCCGATCCTGCAGCGCGTCGAAGGCTGCAAGGCAGCTCTCGCCGAATTCCCCGAGATCAAGCTGGTCGATACGCAGAACGGCCGTCAGGACCGCTCCGTTGCTCTCGGCGTCGTTGAAAACATGATCCAGTCGCGTCCGAACCTCGCCGGTATCTTCTCGGTGAATGACGGCGGTGCGATGGGCGCTCTGGCTGCGATCCAGGGTTCCGGCAAGGACATCAAGCTGACCTCGGTCGACGGTGCTCCGGAAGCTGTGAAGGCGATTGCCGAGGGTGGTCCTTTCATCGAAACCACCGCGCAGTTCCCGCGTGACCAGGTTCGCGTTGGCCTTGCCATGGCGCTCGCCCAGAAGTGGGGCGCTCGCGTCGTGCCGAAGGAAGTTCCGATCGACGTCATGGTCGTCGATAGCAAGAACGCCGGCGAGTTCAGCTGGTAAAGAACTCCTCCCAGGCCCCGTCCCCATCTAGTATGGGGGCGGGGTTAAATCCCGACCATTGAGGAGGGTGAAATGCTGGAACTGAATGGAATAAGAAAAAGCTTTGGCAAGATCGAAGTCCTGCGCGGCGTCGACCTTGAGGCGCGCGCCGGTGAGGTGCATGCGCTTCTGGGCGAAAACGGCGCCGGCAAATCGACGCTGATGAAAATCCTGTGCGGCATTTTGCAGCCATCCGAGGGAACGATCCGCATCGACGGCAAGGATCGCCGCTTCGCCAATTACGATGAGGCGATTGCCGCCGGCGTCGGCATCGTGTTTCAGGAATTCAGCCTGATCCCCTATCTCAACGCCGTTGAAAACATGTTCCTTGCCCGCGAAATTCGCGGGCCGCTTCGCCTTTTGAACAAGGGCGCCATGCGCAAGCGCGCGGCCGAGATCATGAGCCGTCTGGCCGTGGATGTTCCGCTCGACGTGCCGGTGCATCGGCTCTCCGTCGCCCAGCAGCAATTTGTCGAAATCGCCAAGGCGCTGTCGCTTGATGCGCGCATTCTCGTGCTCGACGAGCCGACGGCGACGCTCACCCCCTCCGAGACGGAACACCTGTTCAAGGTCATGCGCGAGCTGCGGCGTCAGGGCGTGGCTATCATCTTCATTTCGCATCACCTCGAAGAAATATTCGAGATTTGCGACCGCATCACTGTCCTGCGCGATGGCGAGTTGATCGGCTCCTGCCTGACGTCGGAGGTCGATAATGACCGTCTGGTCGAGATGATGGTCGGCCGGCGCATCGAAGCCAGTTTCCCGCCGAAGCCAGAGCTCGATCCTTCCGCCGCAAAGGTTATCGAGGTGGAAGAGCTGCAATTGAAGAAGGGCGGTCCTGTCTCGCGTTTCGCGCTGCGCAAGGGCGAAATTCTTGGTTTTGCCGGGCTTGTCGGCTCGGGCCGTACGGAAACTGTTCTCGCCATGCTCGGGGCGCATTCAGCCTCGCGTCGCAAGATCAAGCTCGATGGTGTGGAGACGCGTTTTTCCGGCCCTGATGAAGCGCTGATGCGCGGCATCGGCCTGCTGCCGGAAAGCCGCAAGGAGGAGGGGCTGATTACCAGCTTCTCCATCCTGCAGAATATTTCGCTCAACAATTACCGCAAATACCGCAAGGCCCACTGGTTCCTCGATCTCAAAAAGGAACTGGAACACACGACAAAGGCCATGGCGCAGGTGCAGGTGAAGGCGCAGGGGCCTTATGCCCGCGTCGACACGCTATCGGGCGGCAACCAGCAGAAGATCGTCATCGCCCGCTGGCTGAACCATGACATGCGCGTGCTGATCTTCGATGAGCCGACACGCGGCATCGATGTCGGCGCTAAGGCGGAAATCTATGCGCTGATGCGGGAATTCGCCGCCAGGGGCCATTCGATCATCATGATCTCCTCGGAGCTGCCGGAAGTGATCGGCATGTCCGACAGGGTCTGCGTCTTCCGTTCCGGCGGCATCGTCGCCACGGTCGAGGGAGACGACATCAATTCAGAAACAATAATGACAAACGCCACCACCGGGAGAGTTGAACATGTCGCTTGATGCAAACACCGGCGTTGCCGCGAAAACGGGCGGTTTCAGTCTCAGCGCCATGCTGCGTTCGCCGCTTGCCCTGCCTCTGGCGGGCCTGATTGTCGTATCGATCCTCATGGGGCTTGCGAGCGACAATTTCTTCAGCCTCAACAACATCATGAACGTGCTGCGGCAGGTTTCTGTCGTCGGCATCCTCGCCGTCGGCATGACCTTCGTCATCCTCACCGGCGGCATCGACCTGTCGGTCGGTGCGGTCATGGCGCTGATCGGAACGTTGTCAGCTGGCCTGATGGTGAATACCGGCCTCTCGCCTGCAATTGCCCTGCCGGCCGGCCTGTTCATTGGTCTCGGCATCGGCATCTTCAATGGCGCGCTCGTCGCCTGGGGCAAGATGCCGGCGATCATTGTCACGCTCGCCACCATGGGCATGGCGCGTGGCCTCGGCCTCATCTATTCCGGTGGCTACCCCGTCAGCGGCATTCCGAGCTGGATTTCCTGGTTCGGCGTCGGCCGTATCGGCGTCGTTCCGGTGCCGGTCGTCATCATGGTGGCGATCTATGCCATCGCCTGGGTGCTGTTGCAGCGCACGGCTTTCGGCCGCCATGTCTATGCTCTCGGCGGAAACGAACTGGCGGCCCGCCTTTCGGGCGTGAAGACGCAGCGCGTCAAGCTCGCCGTCTATGGCATTTCGGGTGTGACGGCCGCTTTCGCCGCGCTCATCCTCACCGGTCGCCTCATGAGCGGTCAGCCCAATGCTGGCGTCGGCTTCGAACTGGACGCCATCGCAGCGGTGGTTCTCGGCGGCACGGCGATTGCCGGCGGCAGGGGCCTCATCCTCGGCACGCTCATCGGTGCGGTGCTGCTCGGCATCCTCAATAACGGCCTCAACCTGATGGGCATCAACCCCTATCTGCAGGATGTCATCAAGGGCGGCATCATCCTGCTGGCCATCTATATCGGGCGCGAATGGCGCTGAGCCGGCCCGGAAACATCTTCATAAACGCAGGAGAATTAAATGTCTGAATCGCTGCAAGGCAAGATTGCGGTCATCACCGGCGCCGCATCCGGCATCGGGCTTGCCACCACCGAAGCGCTGCTGGAGCAGGGCGCAACCGTGGTCATGGTCGACTGGAATGAGAAAGCCTTGAATGATCTGGTCGCCAAGCTCGGCGACCGCGCCATCCCGCAGGTCACCAATCTGTTGGATGCCGACAGCTGCAACGCGATGATCCCCGAGATCCTCAAAAAGGTCGATCATATCGACATTCTCTATTGCAATGCCGGCACCTATATCGGCGGCGATCTCACCGAAACGACGCCGGAAGCCATCGACAAGATGCTTAACCTCAACGTCAACGCCGTCATGAAGAATGTTCATGCCGTCGTGCCGCATATGTCTGAGCGCAAGACCGGCGATATCATCGTCACCTGCTCGATTGCCGGCCACTTCCCCACCTATTGGGAGCCGGTCTATTCGGGCTCGAAATGGGCGATCACCAGCTTCGTGCAGGGCATGCGCCGCCAGATGATCCCGCACGGCGTGCGCGTCGCGCAGGTGTCTCCCGGCCCGGTCGTTTCCGCACTTCTGGCGGACTGGCCGGAGGAAAACCTCCGCAAGGCCAAGGAATCGGGCAGCCTTATCGACGCGAGCGAAGTGGCCGATGCCGTTGTCTACATGCTGACGCGCAAACGCACGGTCACCATCCGCGACATGCTGGTCTTGCCGACCAACTTCGACCGCGTTTAAAAATCTCTGGAGCGGCGGGACAACCGGAAACGGTCCCGCCGCTCAACCCTGTTCAAGCACCGGATGATCCGCTCCGAGGAGTATCGCAAATGGCTTCCTATCTGATTGGCGTCGATGTCGGGACCGGCTCGGCGCGCGCCGGTGTCTTCGACGTATCGGGCAAGCTTCTCGCCACCGCCAAACGCCCGATCGGCATGCATCGCGAGGATGGCGGCATTGCCGAACAATCGAGCGGCGAAGTATGGCAGGCCGTTTGCGACAGCGTCCGGGAAAGCGTTTCCCGCGCCGGCATCGATCCCGCCGAGGTCGCCGGTATCGGTTTCGATGCCACCTGCTCGCTGGTGGTGCGTGGACCGGAAGACGGGACCCTGCCGGTTGGCGCGCCCGATCATCCCGAGCGCGACATCATCGTCTGGATGGATCACCGCGCCGTCGAACAGGCGGAGCGCATCAATGCCGGCGAACACGCCGTGCTGAAATATGTCGGCGGCCGTATTTCCCCGGAAATGCAGACGCCGAAACTGCTGTGGCTCAGCGAAAACAGGCCGGACATCTATGCCCGGGCAGAGCACTTCTTCGACCTCACGGACTTTCTGACGTGGAAGGCTTCGGGAGCGCTCGATCGCTCCGCCTGCACGGTGACCTGCAAATGGACTTATCTGGCCCATGAGAACCGTTGGGATGCGGAATATTTCACCCGCATCGGGCTTGGCGACCTCGCCGAACAGGGTTTTCGCCGCATCGGTCAAAGTGTCGTCCATCCCGGCACGGCGCTGGGTAACGGTTTGACGGAAGACGCTGCAAAAGCCATGGGTCTGGTTGCGGGAACCGCGGTTGCGGCAGGTCTGATCGACGCCCATGCCGGCGGCGTCGGCACGGTGGCCGCGGGCGGCGATGCGTCGCGATGCCTCGGTTATGTTTTCGGCACTTCGTCCTGCACCATGACGACCACCACCGAACCCGCCTTCGTGCCCGGCGTCTGGGGACCCTATTATTCCGCCATGGTTCCGGGCGCGTGGCTCAATGAAGGCGGCCAGTCCGCTGCCGGCGCTGCCATCGATTATCTCGTGCAACTGCACCCGGCCTATGCAGAGGCGAAGGCGCTTGCCGCTAAGGAAGATAAAGCATTGCCGGTTTGGCTCGCTGACCGGGCGCTCAATCTTGCCGCATCCGCGTCCGCTGCCGCAAAGATCGCCGAGGATTTTCACGTGGTCCCGGAATTTCTCGGTAACCGCGCGCCCTTTGCCGATCCCCATGCCCGCGCCGTCATCGCCGGTTACGGCATGGAGACGGGTGTGGATTCCCTTGTCGCGCTTTATGTGGCCGGCCTTCTCGGCCTCGGTTACGGGCTTCGCCAGATCATCGAAACGCAGGCCCGCAATGGTGCGCCGGTGGAAACCATCAGCGTCAGCGGCGGGGCGGGTGCGCATCCGCTTGCCCGGCAGCTGCTGGCGGACGCGACGGGGCTTCCCGTGGAACTGACTGAATGCGAGGAGCCGGTGCTTCTCGGCTCGGCCATGCTGGGCGCCGTCGCCGCCGGAACCTATCGGGACCTGATGGTCGCCATGCCCGCGATGTCGCGTATCGACAGCTGTGCTGCGCCAGATCCAGATTTTCAGAAGGTTCATCAGGCGCGTTACGACGCGTTTCTGGCGCTGCAAAATGCGGCGCGCGCCATTCGTTTTGCCAGCCATTCCTGAGCGCTGTCAAAAGTTTAGATCATCCGGCCGTCATGGCCGCAAAATAAAGAGGATTCCATGCAGTTTTCCGGAAAATCCGTCATCATCACCGGCGCAGGCAAAGGCATCGGCCGCGCCTGCGCTCGCCTGATGGCCGCGCGCGGTGCGGAAGTGGTGGCGATCAGCCGCACCCAGTCCGATCTCGACAGCCTGAAAAGCGAAATCGGCGGCCGTTCGATCCGCGTCGATCTTGCCGATGTCGCGGCCACCCGCGCCGCCATGAAGGAAGCGGGCCCTTGCGATTTCCTGATCAACAGCGCCGGCATCAACGTGCTCGAAAGCGTGCTGGATATGAGCGATGCGGGTTATGAAGCCATTCTCGGCATCAACCTGCGCGCGGCCTTGGTCGCATGTCAGGAATTTGCCCGCGCCCGCGTTGCAAAGGGCGGCGGCGGCGCCATCGTCAACATCACCTCCATCGCCGGTCACCGCGGTTTTCAGGATCACCTCTGCTACGCAGCCTCCAAGGCCGGGCTGGAAGGGGCGACCCGCGTTCTTGCCAAGGAGCTTGGCCCGCACGGCATCCGCGTCAACGCGGTTGCACCGACCATCACCCTCACCGAACTGGCCGCGGAAGCATGGAACGATCCGGCGAAAAGCCAGCCGATGATGGTTCGCCATCCGCTCAACCGGTTTGCCGAAGCGGAAGAGGTGGCTCAAAGCATAGCGCTGCTCCTGTCGGATGATAGCCGCATGATTTCCGGAGCCGTATTGCCGGTCGATGGCGGTTTCCTCGCCGTTTGATGTGCGTAGGGGAAGTCTGACGCGCAAACGCCTGCCCGAAATAAAAGAACGCCCGGCAAACAGCCGGGCGCTCCTCTTAATGAATGACAACGCTGTTAATGACGATGCTCGGGCATGTCCTTCAGCTGGTCCTTGGTCCATGAAGTGACCGCGTGGACATCGCCGTCCTCATCCCGCATGAAATCAAGATCGCTGAGCGGTACTGCGACCGGCTTTGCGCCGATACCAAGAAAGCCGCCGACATCGATGATGGCGGTGCTGCCGGCCCCGACGCCGTGGACATGATCCACCTTGCCGACCTTGTGATCGTCTGCACCATAAACGGTGGCGCCTTCAAGAACGGAGGGCGTCAGTTCGGTTTCAACCAGGCGTACGTGATTGGTGTGATCCATTGTTCTTGCTCCTGTCTTGGTTTGCAGAAAACAAACTCCTCGACTGCAAAACCGTTCCATCGAATGTCGACGGGCCGGTGCCAGTCGCTGAGGACCGGTCATTTCTCATCGGTACATTGTTGGGGTTTGCGACGGGCGGTTCCGAAAAGGTTGCGGAATGGTCACACCTTTTCTTCGGAAGACAAGTTTTCGCTAAATTGCAACCGCTAAAGTTGTTGCGATGACGTGTCTGGATGTTATCTCTGCGTCAGGTTGAATCATCAAGGGGATGAGGGATGAAAAAGTTGGGGGCGGTTTTGCTGGTGGCTCTTTTGAGCGCATGTGCAAAGCCATCTGACGGACCGACCGCAGGCAATATCCGATCTGCGACCTTCCCTCGAACCAACGAAAAAATCCCCGTCATCGAGCTGGCGAATGCACCGGCGGCGACGGTATCCGCCGGAAGCCTGCAGAATGCCTCCGGCCCCGGCCTCACAGCACTTCGCAACACCGGCTACAACGCCCAGAGATTGCGTCGCGGCGACGTGATCGACATCACCGTGCTCGATACCGGCGAAGACGGGCTTTTCTCCCCAACGCAAAGCAAGACGCTCAATCTCGGACGCTTTACGGTGGACCAGAGCGGATCGGTGAATATCCCCTTCGTCGGCAAACAGAGGGTGGTGGATTCGACGCCCGAGGGGCTGCAATCGCAGGTCGTTGCCGGGCTCAAGGGATCGGCCGTGAACCCGCAGGCCGTCGTCACCGTCGTTGACAAGCCGACGAGCGCCGTCATGCTGAGCGGTGCGGTGAAAAATCCCGGAAAAATAACGCTCACCGCCCGTCAGGAGCGGGTGCTCGATGCGCTCAATCAGGCCGGCGGCCCGACCGTCGCTCCGGGCGCTGCCACGGTTACCGTCGTTCGCGGCTCGCACAGGGCGAGCGCGCCGCTTGACCGCGTCATGCGGGAGGACCGCCAGAATATCCGCCTGTCGCCGGACGATCAGATCATGATCGATGGCGATGCGGCGAGCTACACCGCGCTCGGCGCTTTCAAGAGCGCCGGCGAATTCCAGTTCGAAGCCGGAAAACTGACCCTCGCTCAGGCTGTCGGCCGCGCCGGCGGGTTGCTGGATGACCGTGCGGACGCGCGCAATGTCTATGTCTTCCGCAACGAGATCATTCAGGTGCCGTCGGCAACCGTATCGGGCGCGAAAGGCCCGGTCGCGACGGCCACGACCATGCGGCCGGTGATTTATCACGTCAATATGCGCGATGCTTCCAGCATTGCGCTCATGCAGCTCTTCCAGATGCAGAAGGGCGATGTACTCTATGCCAGCAACGCACCGCTGGTGGATTCGGCCAAGCTCCTGACCGTGTTCCAGAAGAGCGTGCCGACGGCGGCAGCACCGCTTCCTGGCAGCGGCAACTGACCAGTGAAGCGCTACAGAAGCTGTAGCGCTTCCATTGCCGATTGCGGACGCGACGCGGGTTCGTCCTGGCAACAGGCGTCCGCAAAATCCGCCAGCCTTTGCGTTGTTCGCATCTCATCCGTCGCGATAAGCCGCCGGGCAAGCCGCCCCACGGAGAATATATCCTGATCCGGCTTCGCGGTTGCGTCCCGCATCCGTTCCGGCGCTGCAAATTCGCGCGAGGCGGCAAAGCTCATGCCCCGGTCCGCGTGTTTTTGGCCGATCTCCAGCGCAATGCCGAAATCGCCAAGCCTGCCCGTTTCGAAATCGCTGTCCTCCAGCAGAATATTGGCTGGCGTGACATCGCAGTGGACATATCCCCGTGCATGTATGGCGCTCAGCCCTTCCAGCAGGCGGCGAAGGATTGCGATCGCCTGCGGCGCGCTAACCGGCCGCTGCGATGCAAGCGACGCCAATGATTGCGAAAACCAAGGCTGTAACAGGCCCGGCCGGCCATCGGCCAGTCTCAGCAGCGCCGATGTCTCCACCAGGCAAGGATGGCGCAATGTCAGGCCGAGCTGCGCCTCCTCGCGTAATCTTTGCAGCAGCGCCGCGTCGTTTCTCAACGCCGGCGGCGTGGTTTTCAGTGCGTGAAGGGAGCCGAGATCGCGGTGCCGCACCTGCAGCAGCAGCGTGTTTTCGCTTTCGTAGGCAATCCGTTCAAGGGCAAAACTATCGGCGATCCAGTCGGGTTTCGCATCGGAAAAATGCGAGACTTTCCGGTCCAGCGCATTTCTGACCTGATCGATCAGGTCTTTCTGTTCTTCGGCTGGCCTTTCCCGCGTGCCGTCATGGCGAATGCTTTGCCACAGATCGGAGAAGCGCTCGGCAACCTGCGGATAGGCAGGCCCGTCGCCCGGTTGTTTACCCTTGCTCAAGGCGGTTTCCAATCACGATGGCGCTGACATTCTCGCGTGCGTCCTCGATCAGCGCTTCCTGGATCAGGGCGCTGGCGCAGTCCTTGATCGGGGTGTTGCCGACAATCTCGGCAATGGCCCGCTCCTTCAGGATTTGTACCAGCGGATAGCTGCACAGGAGCAGCCTGTCCTGCGAACCCCAGTCTTCCCCGACGATGTCCGGGCGGAACTGCTGGGAAAGGCCAACACATTGCGCGAGCTGCCTTTTCATCCCGACAACGACGTGATCGCGCGAAAGCTGATGCATGGTTCCGTTTTTCAGGAGATAGGCGCGCGCGTCGCCGGACCACAGGACGCTCAACCTTCGGCCGATAATGGAGGCAATGATGACGCTTGCCATCGGCCTGCCGTCGGCGCCCATGGCTTGTCGGGAAAGAAGCAGGCTGTTGACGGTGCCGAGCTTTCCCCTGATCTGCTGCGCCATCACCTCGGGGCTTTCGGCATCGGGGGTCTCGGCAAGAATATTTGTGGCCAGACGCGCTGCTTCCACGGCGCTGTGCGTGTCGCCCTGTCCATCTGCTATGGCAAAGAGGGCAGGGCTCTGGGAAACGAAGAGCGAATCCGCATTCAGGGAAAGCCGTGTTCCCGGGTGCGTGGCATAGCTATAGATGACCGATGACGGCTGTTCGGTTGCCGGCGCGGGCGGTTGCGTCATCACCGGCGGAGTTTTGTGTTTCGCACTTTCCTGCGGCTGTACGGATGTCGAGCCGTCCTCTTCGCCCTTGCCTGCCATGTCGCTGAAGAGGCGCAGGAAATCGGAAGCTTTTGGTTTGCCGTCGAATTTGAGACCGCGGGCGCGGCGGCTGACGGGATCGATGCGCCACCAGAGGCTGGTCGGTGCGCGGCCGCGCACCATTTCCGGCGCGTCATCCTCTTCCCGTGGTTTCGGCAGGCGCAGTTTTTTAACGGAGGTGTTAAACCGGGACATGTCGAAATCGCCCGTCATGGATGTCTCGGCCAGCGCCTCGGCGGCCATGAACCAGGTGTCGTCGAGATAAAGTGTTCTCGGATGTTTCCGGAAGCTATTGAGCTGGGCAATGATGGCAAGCGGATATTTGCGCCCCACCCGGTCTGCACTGGGCACCAGCACGCCGGCATAGGCGCAGTTTCCCCATATACCGCTTTCGATGATGAAGCGAATGGGCGGCGATGACGTGAATATTTCGGGCCATCGGCCCGAAAACAGGTCCGCGCAGGCGTGCAGGCCGGATCGCATCCAGTCGTCAAATGTCCCGATCAGCTCCCGTTCAAGCCCGTCGGAGATGAAGTCGCCATGGCTGGGGACCTTGCCGAAGAAACCGATGCGATCACTTTCCGCTGCGGTCTCCGCGGGCCTCGATGCCTGATTGGCCATCAGTCGTTATTGACCGCGGTGCTTTTCGTCTTTGCTTTCATCATAGATCCCCCTCCTTTAAAAAAACGGTGCGCCGTCCCGCCGCTAAAATTGCGCGGGGCAGGCAAAGCCGGCGATGGCGTCCAGCCTGAACGGGTTGAGAACCGAGCCGAACTGAATATCGAATTCGGCAGCCTGAGCGCCATTCGCAAATCGCACCCGCAGCAGGTCACCCGACTGGTTTTCGATGTCGGCGCCGTCGAACAGCCGGAATGGCGACCAGTCGCCGTTTTCGGTTTTCGCCTGCTGCCAGCCGCCTGGCTGGAACGCGATGCGCGACAGGCTCGCCGTGTTTTCACGCGAGGGCCAGGTGATCGATTTCGCCTGAATGGGGCCGTGATAATAAACCACCCGCTCGCCTTCGATTTCCAGCATCACCGCGCTGGAGGCATTGGTGAGCGAAACGGGTTTGACGTTGATCGACACCGCCGGCGTCTCGCTGCCATTCGGGAAAAAGGCACGCGAAATCTTATCGGCATTTTCGAACTGGGCGACGGCGCTGCTTGGAATGCCGGCGGCGCCGAAAGTGCCTTTCCAGCTCCAGGGGTTGGTCGTCTTGTCGACAAAGGCTTCCATACGCTGTTTGAAGAAGGACTGGAAAACCCCGGTCGGCCCGAAGAGACGGGTGAAATCGGCGATGGCGACATCGCGGGAAGACGATCTGTCGAAAGGATAACGCCCGGTCACGATGGAAGAGCAGAGCGATGCCGCATCGGCCGCCCAGAGTTCGGCAATGCGGCTGCGGGCGGATTTGACCGCAAGCGAGCCGACATCCGCCGCCACGCCCGCCACCCACACATCGAGGGGCGCCGGCAATTCACGGGCCTGCTGCAACAGATCCTGATTAGCCTTGGTGAGTTGACTATCCACGTCGAACACCTTGGCGACTTCGTCGGAGGTGGTTGCCGAGCGGGCAAGCTGCTCGTTCAGCATCTTGAAATGCGCGAGCAACTGTTCCGATGGCGAGCCCCCGGCCTTGCCGCCATTGGCCTGCTCGCCCGTTGTGGCCGCGCCTTTCGCCGCCAGCATGTCGCGCAGTCTCGCATAGGGATCGGCCGCGTTCACCGTGGCGGCCAGAACGGCTGCGGTCGCGTCGCCTTCAGCGGCGGAGGCGAGGGCGGCGGGGTTTGCTCCGGGGCGCAGATCGGTCGCCTCCGCGATCGATCTGGCAGCCTCCGCCACGATATTACGTTCATTGGCAAGCGCGCGGGTTGTTTCCACCGCGTCGCCAAGGGTCTGGGACGGCTTGACCCGAAGGTCGGCCAGCGTATCGGCCCATTTTTTCTCGAAACGGTCGAAATAGATTTGCAGCGCGGCCTGCGCCACCTGCTCGACCGTGGCACCCCTTATGGCATCATCGGAACCGCGCACCCACCCTTCGGAAAGCGCGATGCGCGCCGCATGGGCGACCTGCGGAATGACGACGCTGCGATATCCTTCCGCCGTGAAAAGACCTTCGATGCCTTCCGCCATCGGCGCTTTGCTGCGCCGCTCGAAGGCACGCTCTCCCAGCGGGCCGAAGGCCGTGGCGGGTGTCCATTCCATCAGTTCCCGCGCCTGCGGAAGACCGGCGAGAATATCATAGGCGCGCGTGCCGGCGGCCTGGTCGCGGATGGTTTCACGGGCAGTTGCGATGAGCCGTGCGTCTAGCTCAATCGGGGCGAGCACGCCGTCCGCCAGCGCTTTCGCATGCTGGTCGAGCGCTTCTCTGGCCGCCGCCCTTCCATCGCCGGGATAGAGGGATGCGAACATCTGGTGCGTCTGCACGGTCAGGAAATCGGGGTCCAGTGTACCCATGCCGCCAAGCATTCCGTAGAGCTTCAGCGAATTGAAGGTGCGCGTGACATCCTTTTCATCCTTGAGCTGTTTCTGAAGCTGCACGATCATGCGCGGCAGGAGCAGGGCGTTGAGCGCGCGCTGGTAGGCGTCACGCTGCCGTCCGGCGATCTTGTCTTCCTGATCGAGCCCGAAGCTGACGTTCCACACTCTCTCGCGGGCAAAGCCGGAATTGACGTCGCGCAGATTGTCGAGCGCCGGAAGGATGCGGAGAAAATCGGCGTCGGAAACATCGCGCACGGGAATGCCCTGAACGAGTTGTTCATAGGCGCCAAGTTTGCGATCCGCTTCGGCAAGCGCCTGCGTATTGGCGAAATAGGTGAAAATCCAGCCGGTGAAGACGATGGCGACTGCGGCGGCCGAAACACCATAGGCGATGCGCCGCACCAGCAATTGCCGTCCGGAAAGGCGCTTGTCGCGCATCACCAGCGCGGCTTCGGGGAAGATGACATCCTTGAACAGCCGCGACAGGAAGTAGCTTCGGCGGGTCCTGGCCGCTGCGGGAGACCTTTCCGTTTCCGGCTGCGTTCCCGAAGCGAGATAAACGCCCCGCAAAAGCGGGGCTTCGATCAGCGGAGACCGTGCGCAAAGTTCGGTCAGGGCCTCATGGAGCCGGTCTTTCAACCGCGCAAGTTCGGCGGGGAAGCGGAAGATGCGCCCGCGCGTCTCGGCATTCTGCTCCTGCTGCAGGCGCTCGATCAACATCGCATCGACCCGTTGTTGCAGCAGTTCGAACTCTTCCGTCAGGCGTTGCGGCAGGTTCTCGGCGGTATAGCTCTCATCCAGCTTGAAGGTGGTGCCCCATACCTGCTGGCGGTCGGTCTTGTTGAAACCGTCGAAGAATTCCACGAAACCATGCAGCAGATCGGCCTTGGTCAGCACGATATAGACTGGAACGCGGGCGTGCAGATATTCGTCCAGTTCCGAAAGCCGCTGGCGGATGGAGCGCAGTTCCTGCCGTTGTTCCTCGGGATCGCGGGTGAGAAGATCGGGGATGGACAATGTCACCAATGCGCCGTTGATCGGCTGCGACCGGCGATAGCGTCTCAGAAGACCGAGGAAACCTTCCCAGCCGGCTTTGGATGAGCCATCGAGATCGTCCTGCGTGGTGTAACGGCCGGCGGTGTCGATCAATATCGCCTCATCGGCGAACCACCAGTTGCAGTTGCGCGTGCCGCCGATGCCCTTTACTGCGTTTTCGCCGAGCGCATCGCCGAGCGCATCGCCGAGCGGAAATTGCAGGCCGGAATTGGTGAGTGCCGTCGTCTTGCCGGAGCCGGGTGCGCCGAAGATCACGTACCAGGGAAGATCGTAAATATAACCGAAACGCTTTTTCGTGACCCGCCGCAGCAGCGCCAGCGCTTCCTTGAGACGCATCTGGATTTCGCCGACTTCGGCCTGGCGGTTGGCAAGAGCCTCGCGCTCGATACTGTCGACAAGTTCCTTGTCCTGCTTGCGCCCGCGATAAATGGTGACGGCGATATAGACCAGCCATATCGCCACAATGATGCCGATGGCGATGAGCCGGGCCTGCGTCGTTCCCAAGGGCTTGAAATCGCCCAGCGCGACCAGATAGCCGTAAAACCAGATGACGATGCAGAGTGTGACCACCCATAACAGCGACAGGAAACGGCGGCCGATGAGAGCGGCATAGCTCTCGACATAGGATCGGATCGTATAAAAATAGCTCAATGGATTCATGGCTTTGCCTCTTGCGGCTGCTGTCCCGAACTGTTCTCTATGGTCGGCGAGAGAATGCCGGCGTCGCTCAGTTTTTCATCGGGATTGGTCAGGACCATGATTTCCGTTCTGCGGTTGATCTGGCGGCCTTCCTCCGTTTTGTTGTCGGCGATCGGGTCGCTGTCGGCACGGCCTTCCGTCAGGATCGCTTCCGGGCCGGTGAATTGTGAAAGAATGTCCCCGACCGCCTTGGCGCGGGCTTCGGAAAGGTGCCAGTTGGACGGAAATTCCACCGTCTTGATCGGCACGGTATCGGTATAGCCGATGACGACGGCGCGGAATTTTTCGGCCGCAAGCGCGCCGCCGATACGCTGGATGAGATCGCGGAACTGCGGGCTGACATCGGCGCTGCCGGTGGAGAACAGGCCCGAATTGTTGATGCGAATGCGCAGCCGCCCGTTTACATCCGCCAGCGTGACAAGCTTCTTTTCGACTTCCGGCTGAAGGAAGGCCATCAGCTTTTCAAGCCGGGAGGGTTGCCGTGGCTCCACCGGCTTCGGCGGTTCCACGACCTTGGGCGTTTCGACCTGCACCGGTGGCTGGGGCGGGCTTGCGATCAGCACGCTCGGCGTCTCGTTCGGTGGCAGATGGGCGAGCCTCTCGAAAGTGACATCGGATGCGTTGTTGAGCGACAGCGTGAAGAAGAGATAACCAAGCGCGAAGGCAAGCGCCATCAGGGACAGCAGGGTCCACAGCGCGGCCATCGTGCGCAATGGCGTATGACGGGCTTCCACGCCTTTCCAGTGCGGAGAAAGCTCCCGTTCGAAGGTGCCGTATTGGCCGATCAGCGTCTTGTAGAGGCTGTCGCGGATGCGCGAAAGCTCCAGCGCACCCTTTGGCGAAACGCGGGTGCGCCCTTCGAAAGCCAGCGACAGGCAAAGATAGATCAGCAGCAGCAAATCCTTGCTGGCGCCGGGCGACTGATGGAAATGGTCGAGAATGTCGAAAACCCGGTCGCCGCCGGTGACATCGTTGTGGAAGGTGGAGACAAGGCCGGAGCGCGCCCAGCCTGCCCGCACGCCCCAGGGTTTGCTCAGAACCACATCATCCACCGTGGCGCAGACGACATAATGCGCCGCTCTTGCCCGCTCGGGGCTGATGCGGGCGGAAGCGAGATCGCGCTCATAGCGGGTGATCGCCTCAATGCAGGCGCGGCGAAGCTGATCGGGATCCGGCTCCGCATCGCTGAAGCGCAGGAGATGCGCTAGGTTGAGGAGGGGAGCGGCCGATTGCACGAGCGTCGGCACATCGCCGCCGCCGAAATGGAAACCGGAGAGCAGCTGATCGACCGGCATGGCGGCCCCGCTTGCCTTCGGTCGCCCGGCCGGCCCATCGGTCTCGACAATGTCTTCGAGGATCGCCGCCATGTTGCGGGCGTTCTGGTTGCGTCTGCGGCTTTCCTCGGTGATTTCAACCACCGTCGGCAAATCCTGCCAGGAAGAGGGGTTTTCCTTGCTCATTCGCGTAACGCCCACATTTCCATCTCAAGCCCGGGGAACTCGCCCGCCAGATGCAGGGCAATCGCGCCGGAGGTCTCAAGCTGCTTCCAGAGGGGTGATTGCGTGTCGATCTCGAAATAGACGGTGCCGGACCGATAGGGCAATTGCCGCGGCAGGACCGGCAGGGAGCGCACGGGAATGCCGGGCAGCGCCACGTTGACCAGTTCGGAAATCCGCTCCACCGGCCCAACCTTGATCTGTGCCGGCAGGCGGCGGCGAATGTCTTCGGCGGCCATATCCGCGCGCACCGCAAGCACGAAGCCGGCATCGCGCAGCAGCGTGCGGTCGTGGATGGTGCCGACGCGGACGCCGTGGCGGCGCTCCACCAGCTCGATCGCAACGGCCGCCTGTTCCAGGACCGCTGACAGCGATGTGCGCAGATCGTCGAAAACTGCCGCGAAGGTGGCTTTCAAGTCCTCGTGCCGATAGGGCGGGAAATCCGTCGCCCGCTTTTTGTCCGTGGTGAAGGTTGCAAGCTCGCCAGCAAGCTGGATGCAGTCTTCGTAAAACCGGATGGGGTGAAAACGCGTGGCGTTGGCGCAGCGATGCGCCAGCAGCGGATCGGCCCGGTTGAGGATTTGCAGCAGGAAATAATCGCCCACTTCCGCCGTTCCCCTGATCGTCGGATCGCCGATGCGTTCGGCAATCGCCTGGGCGCGGTGGCGCACGATCCCCAGAAGCTCCGTCAGCAATTCGTTGAGGCGGGGCGCCGCCGCGCAGCTCAGGCTCGGAGGAATGAAATCCGGGTCAAGAATGACCGCGCGGTCTGAGCGGACCTCGATGACCCTTGCAAGGCCGATGAGATCGTAACCGGAAAGATCGTCGCCGGTTTTCAGGAATTTCAGGCTGAGACGGCCGACATCGATGGGGGCCACGAAGTCCGTCTCGATATTGGTGTCGGAGACCTCATAGCTTGAGGCGGTGAAGCGCACATTGTTCGCATCGTTGCGGCCGCTGGCGGACATGTCCGCCTTGCCCGGCTGCCGGGCCGGCAGGGCGAGATAGATAACGGCGTTCTTGACGCTTTCGTCGAGATCGAGCGGCGGCGGCAGGTCGGAATCCTCCGGCGCCTCGAAGGGCGTTCCATCGGGAAGAACGCCGCGCAGGTTCGACAGGGCGAATTGCCCTATCGACAGCGCGCTACGGTCCACGCCGATTTCGGCGATGCCCCACGGGTAGGGCGAGAGGTTGCGCGTGGTGTTGCGCACCAGCCGTTCGGTCCATCGGTCGGATTGCTGAAAATGCTGAACGCGAAGAAACATGCCCTCGCTCCAGGCAACACGGTTCTCATGTCTCATCGTGGTTGTTTACCCCCTTTGCATCGGCCGTTATCGCGTCAGGTTCCTGCGTGGGCGCGGCTTCACCGCGCGCTGCCCGCTGCAGGAACTGCCTGACCGGCAATGGACGGCCGTTTTCCTCAAATTGCTTTTTGTAAGTGGACCAGTAATCGGTCTTCATGATCAGCCCCTGCCAGTCGCGGCGCTCGATTTTGGCACGAAGATCGTTGCCGGCATCGACGGAGGCTTCGAGAAGCCTCGGCTCGAGTTTTTGCGTGCAGCCGTGGATCAGGGTCTCAAGCGAGACAGCGAGCCGCCGCTGCTGGCGGATGAGTGTTTCCACCCGCTCGCTCAGGGAGGCTGACGAACCGTGGCCGGTGCGCTCGCCTTCAATGTCGAGAATGGCCAGACAATCGGCGCTTTCCTGCTCCAGCGCGGTCAGAAGATCGCCGATCTCCTGCGCGGTCGAAGCGCCCGCAGCCGAGGCACCCTCTGGGGTCAGCTCTTCGTCTGCTTCCGGGAAAACGCTGTCGAAATCCTCGCTACCTGAGGTCGAAACCGGACGTGAGATCATCACCGGCGTGTTCAGCGCGTCGGTATGTTCGTGCTCGCTGCTCGCAACCGGCTCCTCGTCCCAGTTATCAGGCAGAACAGCGCCTATTGCGCGCGCTGCGGGCGGTTCGCTCCAGCCGATCTCGACATTTCGCGAAATGGATTTCGCCTTCCGCTTCGCGCCCTCGCGCCATGTTTCGGACCAGTCGTCGGCGGAGGCGGCGTTGCCCATCACGCCGCCGGCCGAGCGGCCATTCGGGGCGATGTCGGCAAGGATCGCCGAAATGGTCAGCGGCTCGTCA
Organism: Agrobacterium sp. CFBP 3001; assembly: GCF_027871605.1. Taxonomy (NCBI): domain Bacteria; kingdom Pseudomonadati; phylum Pseudomonadota; class Alphaproteobacteria; order Hyphomicrobiales; family Rhizobiaceae; genus Agrobacterium; species Agrobacterium sp. CFBP 3001. Next base: position 13,843 of record NZ_JAQAHD010000015.1, on the reverse strand, counting down.
CTCATGCGCAGGGAAGCGTCGGGATCGGAAAAATCCAGCTCGGCATTGCCGCTGATGGCGACCTGGAAAACCTGCCCGCCAATGTTGATTTGCGAACCGTCGCGCAGACGCGCGCTTTCGCCTTCCAGCAGCAGGCGGCCATCGACCAGCGTGCCGTTCGCGCTCTGGTCAAGGATCGTAAAACCTTCGCCATCGCGGCTGAGCGTGCAGTGCAGCTTGGAAACGCGCCGCTCATTGTCGTCGATCTGCCAGTCGCAATCGCGAGACCGGCCGATGACGCGGCGGCCGCGCTCGAAGCTCCACTGACTGGCTCTTGCGGCTCCGATATTTCGTGTGTCCTTGAGTGCAAGCTTCATATCCATGCCCTCACGCGGAAATCGCCGAGCCTTCCCGCTCGGTCACCACAGCATCGGCGCTGTCTTTTTCTGCGGGCGCCACGCGAGCCCAGCTATTCCAGCCGAGGCGGGCGGGGGCATCGGACTGGCCGAGGCGGCAAAAGGGAATGTCCTCCTTTTTCAGGATCACCTGCACATCGAAATGCAAGGCGCTTCCGACGAACAGGCGTGTCAGCGAAAATATCTCCGCAAGCCGTTTCGATCCGGGCGTCAGAGCCAGATAATCCGCATAGGCGACGGGACCGATCACGATCCGGAAGCCGCCGCTCATATCTTCGACAGCGCTTCCCGCCGTCGTGTTCTGTCCGAGCCTCAGCCCGGATGCCTGTCCGAGCTGGCTTTGTTCGTGAAGCGGCAAAGCCACCCATCGCCGGCGAAACTGTTCGACATTGACCGGAAGTCCCGTGAATTCGCAAAGCATCGAGGTGAGGGCCGAGACATTGCGGTTGCGGCCGGCCAGAAGGCCGCTGAACCGCAGGAGCGCATCTTCGCTCACGCCCGCCTTTTCCACCAGACCGGCTGTGCGGAACCCGGTGAGTGCAAGCAGGGTTTTGCGAAAACCGTTCTCCCTCTGCTCGGCCGACCAGCGCAATCCCCTTGCAAGGCGGTATTTTTCCGTCGCGGATACGAACAGTTCGCTGAACCTTGCGGCGAACAGATTGAAGAAGCTCGCCAGCGCGCCGGAGCGATTGCGCTCTTCCCGCTGCAGCAATTCGCCATAGGCCGGCGGCAGCGAACCGAGCGGCCCGACAATGGGCGCGAAGGCGGATTTCAGTTCGGCCTGGCCGCGTTTGTGGTTGAAACCGCTGATCGCCAGCGGGGTCGGCTGTGTTCCGCCATGAGCGCCGACGACAATCCCGTCATCCGCCGAAACCAGCTGGGCGACGCGAAACGCGGTGGCGGGCTCAAAACGGCCGGGATCGTCGCTGAGAAGCGCCGCCTGCCGGTCTTTCATGGTTGGCGTCTGCTGTTCCATCCCGGTCTCCTAGAGCAGCGGCCGGTCGGCCGCGCGGGCCGGCCAGCGGGCAATCGGTTTGGAGTGGCCGCGCATCGTTGCCGTCAGCCGCGTGAAACTGTTGATCGACGTGTAGAGCCCGAAGAAATGATTGAGGACATTGGCGAAAACAAATGCGGCGGGCCGGGCTATCAGCGCGGGGTCGAACTCCACGGTGATATCCGTTCCCGGCACCATGGCCGAGCCGATCCGGGCGTGGGAATTCTGCGCCTCGACATTGCTGATCGCCTCCACCAGCTGCCGGGTCTCCGGGCTGTCCCTGAAGGAATAGAGCGAAAGAATGTCCTTCAGCGGCGCGCCGCCGCTGTCGGTGAGGGAGAGATGGTTGAGGAGGAGATGCGAGATCAGCCGCCATTCACGCGCCGAGCGCTCGTTGACGCGGATCGCCGCCGTCGGCGGCATCAGCGCATGGATGGATTTTATAGCCTCATTGCCGGACGAAAGCAGCAGGAAGGGGTGGCCGCCCCCAAAGGGAAGCTGGCTCGGCAGTTCACGATTGATGCACAGCGTATCGATGCTCGCCACCATGTCGAGCGGTCCAAGCGGTCCGCGCTTATGATCCACGAAAGCGATGTCCGTATCGGAAGAACCGTCGTCATCGAAACGGCGCTGTATCTGCCAGAAAACGTTCGCGCCGTTATTGCGCTGGGTGCGGCCGAAAAACGGGGAGGTCTTTTCCGTCTGTCCGGAACGGCTGGTCAGTTGAACATTCTCGACGGCATAGATTTCGCGGGTCCGCTGCCGCCGTGCATCCGGCAGCAGCCGATATTCCGTGCGCGTACCATCGAGGCTGAGCGGTTCGCAGCTTTGTTTGAACAGGTTGATGACCGGCGAGGCGTTCAATACGAAATCCCGGACCGACACCATGCGCTCAAGCTGCGTGTCCGCCGCATCCAGATAGATGTAAAGTTCGCAATCGCCGCCGCTCCATTTTTGTAGCCCGTCGATATCGAGAAAGAGAAATTTCTGCGGCAGCGCGAAGAATTCCGTGAGAAGCCGGTATCCGTCAAAACTGTTGGCCGGATAGGGCAACATGGCCTGATCGCGCGTATAACCCGATGGCGTGAGATTGCCGGCGGGCAGGAAAACGGCTTCCTTGTCCTCGGCGTGCCGCGCAAGCGCCATGCCCACGCAATGATTGGTCAAAAGCTCGTAAAGCGCCGTGGCCTGCTGCCATGCGGCAGCCAGGAAAATCTGAAGCTTCGTCAGGCCCATTTCCGGGAAAGTGCCGCCGCGCGGCGCCGTGCTGCGCAGCGAAAGCCGCAGGCAGCTGGCGGCGCCGGCAAACGAGGCCGAAAAAGGCGCGTCGATCGGCTGGCCGGACAGCGTTGCGGCTGCGATTTGCAGCGGCGCGATTTCCACCGCCTGCGTGGTGCGAAAACGGCAGCTTTCACCACCCACAGGCTCGGCAAGGATTTCACTGTGCCGGGGAAGTGTCTGCACGGTTGCGAGCGCCGTGCTTGGGGTGAACTGAACCACGCTCATGGACGGGATCGGCGCAAGATAATGCGGGTAGAGCGTCTCCAGGAGGCTGTCCGACAGTTCCGGAAACTCGTCGTCCAGCTTCTGGCGCACACGGGCGGCGGAATAGGCGAAACTCTGGATCAGCCGCTCGACATGCGGATCGTCGGCGACATCGCCCGTCATGCGCAGCCGGCCGGCGATCTTCGGAAACGCCGCCGCAAAACGCGATGCGCGTTTTCGGAGCGCGAAGAGTTCATCATTGTATTTTTCGAGAAAGCCGTCAGCCATTCGTCGCCTCCACCAGGAAACGCTGCGTGGACGGATCGATCCGGGATTCGAAGCTGATCGGCGGCATGCCTTCCTGAAGGCGGAAACTTGCCTGTATGCGCATGCGAAGCGCCCGGTCGCCATCCGTGCGGTTTTTCAGGATCGTCACATGCACATCGTCAAGGCGGGTTTCGAACAGGGAAATCCGCCGCTCGATGCTGCGTGCAAGCCGCGCCTTGGAGGCATCCGTCACCAGATTGGCCGAAAGAATGCCGTCCACGCCATAGCTCACCAGCGCATCGGACAGTTCCTTCAGCGCCGCCGGCGGACCGGCGGGGTTACGACGGGTATTGAGCAATGCCTCGAGATCGCGGCGGATCACCTCGCGCATCTCGCGCGCCTGATCCTTCAGGCTGACGAGCATATCCGTTTCCGCATCCGGCGCGTCATCCAGCAGCCGGTCCAGAACGGAGCGTGACAGCGTTCTCTGCCGCGCGCGATATTGCTCGAGCGGATCAACCACGGGCGATCTGCCTTTCATCGTCGGAGGCGGCGGAAAGGGAGCCGATCTCGTGGAACGGCACCACATCGTCGCCAATCAGCAGGCAGCGCTGGCCTTGCCCGGTTGCCAAAGGCTGGTCTTCCTCGCTCCATCGGGTTTCCCGGCCGAGGAGGAGGCCGACATCGTCCTTCGCACCGTGATAGATGGCCGGAAGCAGCACGGAGGCGACCGCGCCGTCGCGCAACGTCAGCTCAGCCCCGCGGAAAGCGAGGTCGCGCGGGCGGCTCATCGGGTCGATGGCGAGGCTTTCTACGCGGCCGTAGTCGATCCACAGGTAGCGGCCGCCATTGGTCAGCACCTCCAGCGCATGCGGAATCCGGTCGTCCAGATCGCGAATATCGCCGGCGCTTTTGCCGTTGCGGCCGATTGGTACATTGCCGCGTTTTTCATCGAGTTCAGCCAGTGCGGTTCTGGCGGCATCCGCATCGCCGCTGCGTGCAGCGATATTAGCCCGGATGGCCAGTTGATCGAGTTCGGACGGACCGCCGGGGAAATCCGGCACCGCGCCGGTTTCGAACCACGCATTGCGTGCGGCCATGGCGCGGAGCTGATGGCGAAAGAGAGAAAAGCCGACGCTTTCCTGCGGCGAGAATGTTGCGGCCAGATTGCATTGCGCATCGGCCTTCTCGTAGTCGCCGGCAAGGACTAGCAGGTCAATGTAGAAATGGCGGCCATCCTTGTCGGTGGGCTTCGTCTTGACGTGTTCGCGCGCAAGCCCGATTGCCTCTTGCAGCCGGTCATCGTCGAGAAGGCGGGAAATATCGTCGCGCAGCGTCATGCGGGTATCCTTTGCGGCTCGGCCGGAGACCGGGATGCGGCGGCGGGCGGCATCATGGTTTCGGCAATGAGATGGAAGCTCGTGGAGACGTCATCGAGCTGGAAATGCGGCTGAAGGCGCACGGTGCAGGAGAATGTTCCGGGCTTGCCGGGAACCTCGAAGACGTTGATGCCGGCAGAACGCAGCGGGTAGCGCGTGCGCAGCGCCGCTTCCGCATCGTCATTGCCGAGCGTGTAAGAGGAAAGCCAGCCTTCCAGCTTGCGCTCTATCGTCGAGGCATCGCTCAGCTGGCCGATATCGTCGCGCATGATGACCTTGAGGTAATGCGAGAACCGGGAGGCGCACAGCACATATTGCAGCATGGCCGCGAGGCGGGCGTTCTGTCTTGCCGCTTCGCTGGAATAATGGCCGGGCGCATGCAGGGACTGGTTGGCGTTGAAGATCGCCATGCCGGAGAGATAGGTGGTGGAGACGGGTACGATGCCGAGATCGGAAAATTGCTGTTCCTGTCCGGTCGTCAGCTGCACTTCGACGGGCGGCTGTGCGGAAAGGCCGTTGCTTTCGATGCCGAGATCGAGCGGCGGCAATTGCCGGGAAGAGAGCATGCCGCCATCCACGGCGTCCTGCGTCACACCGCGCAAATCCGCAAACCAGCCGGAGTCGACGAAATTGCGCACCACTACCGTTGCAAAAGCGAAGGCGGCATTGCCCCACAGCAGGGTCTCGCCGCTTTCCGCCACATGCTCGCGGAATGGAAATCCGTCATCCCGCCCCCGCGCATAGGGCCTGTAGGGCGAGCGCAGCAAAACGCGCGGCGCGACAAGGCCGACAAAGCGGGAATCGTCGCGTGCGCGAAGCGCATTCCACCGCAGCCGCGATTTATCCTGCTTCAGAGAGGAAAAGTCGTGAACCCGGCTGAGTTCGGCGAAGTCCTGCAGGCCGACGGCGGAAGGTGCTGCCGCCGCGACGAAGGGGCAGAAGGCGGCCGCAGCCACCATGCCGATCTGCGACAGCGTCGTGATGGAATCGGCGCCCTGAAGATCGTCGGGGGAAAAGGCGTAGTCGCCGATCAACAGGCCGACCGGCTCGCCGCCCGGCATGCCGAATTCGCGATTATAGACGACCTCGAAAAGATGGCTCTGGTCGAAGTCGGTGGCGCGTTCCGTGTTGCGGGCAAGATCGCGCCAGCTGGCGTTCAGCAGCTTCACCTTGACGTCTGCGCCGCGGCCAGCCTCACGCACGACCATGGCCAGACCGCGCCATCTCGCTTCCATCGCCTGAAAATCAGGGTGGTGCAGAATGGCGTTCACCTGGCCGGTCAGCGCATCGTCGATGAGAGCGATGAGCTGGTCGGCGAAAATGCGGGCATCCGGAAAGGACTGATGCGCCATGAGCGGGCTCCGGGTGACGAACGGGGCCGGGGTGGCGGACCACCCCGGTCCGGGCTCAGTTCTTGGACGGAATACGGGCGACCATGCGCAGCGAGGTCGTCAGTTCTTCCATCTGCAACCAGGGCCGCATCCATGCGACCGCATTGTAGGCGCCGGGTTTGCCCGGCACTTCCTGCACGGTCACCTTGGCGTCGCGCAGCGGATATTTCGCCCGGCTTTCTTCGCCCGCTTCGTCATTGGCGTTGACGTAGTTGGCGATCCAGCGATTGAGCCACACTTCGCAATCGGACGCCTCCATGAAGGAGCCGATCTTATCGCGGCCCATCACCTTGAGGTAATGCGCGAAGCGCGACGTGGCCATGATATAGGGCAGGCGGGCTGAAACGGCGGCGTTGGCCGTGGCTTCCGGCTTGTCGTAGAGCTTCGGCTTATGTGCGGTCTGGGCGCCGAAGAATACCGCATAATCGGTGTTCTTGTAGTGGCAGAGCGGCAGGAAGCCGAGCTTGCCCAGTTCCGCGTCGCGGCGGTCGGTGATGCCCACTTCGGTCGGGCATTTCAGATCGAGATCGCCGTCATCGCTGGAGAAGACGTGCATGGGCAGATTTTCCACCCGGCCGCCATTTTCCGCACCGCGGATAGCCGTGCACCAGCCGCTTTTTGCAAAAGCGTCGGTCAGCTTCGTGCCCATGACATAGGCGGCGTTCATCCAGCAATATTCGTCATGTTGCAGATCGCCATTCACCGCACCCCTGGTTTCGTCATAGGCGAAATCGTCAATCGGGTTGGTTTTCGGGCCATAGGGCATGCGCGCCAGAACACGCGGCAAAGCGAGCGTGACGAAACGGGAATCGTCGCTTTCGCGGAAGCTGCGCCACTTGGCATATTCCACCGTATCGAAAATCTTCTCCAGATCGCGCGGACGGGCGAGATCGCGATAATCCTCGAAACCGAACATGTGCGGGCTTGCCGCCGAGATGAAAGGTGCGAAAGCGGCCGCCGCAATCGATGAAACCCCCTGAAGCAGCTGTACGTCATCGAAGGAATTGTCGAATTCGTAATCACCGATGATCGCGCCGAGCGGTTCGCCGCCGGGGGTGCCGAATTCGTCTTCGTAGATCGCCTTGAAGAGGCGGGACTGATCGAATTCCACGGCCTTTTCCAGATCGCGCGCCAGTTCCCGCTTGCCGGCGTTCATGACGCGGATCTTCAGGTTGACGCTCGTTTCGGAATTCTTGACGAGATAGTTGAGCCCGCGCCAGGTCCCTTCGAGCTTGGCGAATTCCGGCGCCTGCATGATGGCGGCGAGCTGTTCGGAAATCGTCCGGTCCAGTTCGGCAATGGCATGGTTGAGGGTGACGGTGAGGTTGCGGTCGTATTTGACCGTTCCTTTCAGCGCCTGGTCTGTCAGCGTGCGCAGAAGATTTTGCGCGCGGTCCGGTTCGGTCTGGCGGGTTGCGGCAACCACCTTGGACAGCAGTCCCTGATCTTCGGCGGTCGTTGCCTGTGCTTCGTTTTTCAGCAGGCTTTCAGCGCTCATGTTTCAGTCCTTCCACATGCGGCTTTGAAAAAATGCCGCTTGAACAGTTGAAGCCCCGCAGTCGGGGCCGTTCGGGGAGGTTTTCCTCCGCACAGGCGATTATTTGCTCGCGCCGTTCTTTTCCTTGAGTTCGGAAACCAGCGTTGCGAGATCGGTCTTGTTCTGCAGAATATCTTCCAGCATCCGCTCCAGATCTTCCGAACGGTCGGCCTTGGAAAGCAGGTCGCGCAGCTCGTTGCGGGCGTCCAGAAGCGCCTTGAGGGCGGGAACCTGCTGCACCACGGCGCCGGGTTCGAAATCGTCCATGCTTTCGAACTTCAGGTTGACCTGCATGTCCGTGCCGTCTTTCTGCAGCGTGTTGGCAACGGCAATGTTGAGGCCAGGCGTCATGCGGCGCATCACCTCATCGAAATTGTCGCGGTCGATCTGAACGAATTTACGTTCGCCGAACGGCTTCAGCGGCTGGGTCGGATTGCCCGAGAAATCGCCGAGAACGCCGACGACGAAGGGCAATTCCTTGACCACCATCGCGCCTTCGGTTTCGACTTCGTATTTGATGTGGACGCGGGGCTTGCGAACCCGTTCCAGCTTTTCGTGTACACTTGCCATTTCAACCTCCTTGATGCCCCTTGGCATGGCTGACTGTTACGGGACGGTGTCTCCGTCCCTTGCCTCGTTATTTTCCGTTGTTGTCTCCGCCGGGCTTGATGCCTGCGGCCGTCAGAACTGCATTGCGGGCCTGTGCCTCGGGCAAAAGCTCCGCCAGCAGTTCGGAAAAATCCATGCGTCCCCTGCGAACCAGCGTTTCGATGGAGAGCGAGATCGGCGAATGCGGTTCGGTCCGGCGAAAGTAACGCGCAACCGAAAGAAGAGTTTCAAACGCTTCATCGCGTGAAGATATGCCTTCCGGTGACGTCGCTGCTGTTCGTATCGCCGGTTGTCCGTTGTCGTTGGTTCCAGGAACCGCGGCTGCCGCCTGCTCGACCGGTGCCGGCTCCTGCTCGCGCCCGCCCAGCGTGCGAATGGCCGCAGCAGCTTCGATGAGCGTGTTGCGGATGTTGGAGCTGGGGGGTGCGGACTGGCCGCAGCGTTCGGAAAGAACCGCCATGATGGCGTCGAAGCTCGAGAGACAGGCGTTGACCTCGGCCAGATGGGAAGACATGGCGGCAACGCCTGCTTCCGACGCCAGCCGATACAGTTCTTCGCGCCGTTTGCTCTCGTTGGGTCGCTGCGCCAGCTGGAAATCCCAGAGGCTGTGCTCTCCAAATTTCCCTCCGGGGATCAGCGGCGCAAGCCGGAGCGGCTGCACAAGCGTTCCCTCGGTGCCGATGCCGTTCAATCCCGCAAAAGGTGCAAATTTTTCCTCATCATTATCGTCGCTGATGGAGCGCAATGAGTCCCAGTGGTTGTAAAAAAGATCGCCACAAAGCTCATAGATTTCTCGCAATCCAGGAAAGCCGCGCAGCCGCAGGCTTGCTTCGGCAAGCCACGCCAATATTTCTATGTCCTTGCTTTCGGAATATATAATCTGCAATCCAAGATTGCTGACACTGTCCCAGCTACTGGAAATCTTTAAGTTATCCTGTGGGGACGCGGCGCGCTCTTCTGTGCGTGCCTGGTTTCTTTCATCCTTAATTCTGTAGTATATTTCACGCGTTCTTGAATCGATGCGGATGTTTTCTCCGCAATCTCCAAAAAACTCTATATCTCTTTTAACATGCGGCGCGTTCAAGAGCAGTCTATCCCCAGAAAATAGTAATGGATTTTTCGTAGTTACTTCCCTTACGTAAGGCTATTCCTCAGACAGACTTATTCAAAATGTGTCTAAATTGTGGCGTCTACTGCCTAATCTAACCCGATAAAAAATAAACTTCGGGGTGGACAACCCGGTTTCATCATCATAGTTATTCCACGTCACGTTGTGGAATGAACCCGGGCAGGAGGCTCATTGCATGTCGCATATCGATCTCAATCGCCTCGTTGAAGCGCTTGAGCCTGACCTGCGCGTCACGCTTGAAGCTGCGGCTTCCGTTGCGGTGCGTATGGGGCACAGGTACGTGGATATCCCGCATTGGCTGCTGGCGGTTGTAGATGCCGGTATCTATGCGAAAACATTCGAGGAATTAAAAATTCCACTTCCGGTATTGCAGGCGGAAATCGGCCGCAGCCTGGAAGAGGCCGTGATCGGCGATGGCGAGGCTTTGTCGCTCTCACAGAACATTCTGACGGCGGGCCGTGAGGCATGGGTTCTCGCGTCGCTGGAGGCCGGGCGCGACCGCGTGACGCTTTGCGATCTGCTTCTGGCGATGGACGAGGAAACCTCGCTTCGCTCTTTCGTCCGCTCGGCATTTCCGTCGCTGAAGGCGATGGATCGCGCGGCTCTCGAACGCCTTCGCAGTTCGGTTGAAGACAGCAGCGGAAGAGAAGTTCCTGCCGCGGCGGCGGGTGCCGCGACGGCCGCCGGCCAGAACGATTTTCTGCGCCTTTACACCCAGGACATGACAGCCGACGCCCGGAACGGCAAGGTCGATCCGGTGATCGGGCGCGATGATGAATTGCGCCAACTCGTTGATATTCTTACGCGCCGTCGTCAGAACAATCCCATTCTGGTGGGTGAGGCCGGCGTTGGCAAAACGGCGGTCGCCGAAGCGCTGGCGCTCGAAATCGCTTCCGGAAATGTGCCGGAAAAATTGCGCAACGTCCGCCTGTTGAACCTCGATATTTCGCTGCTGCAGGCCGGTGCCGGCGTGAAGGGCGAGTTCGAGCGCCGTCTTCATGGCGTGATCGATGCGGTAAAACGCTCGGCCGAGCCGGTCATCCTGTTCATCGACGAGGCGCATGGCCTTGTCGGCGCCGGCGGTGCAGCCGGACAGGGCGATGCGGCCAATATTCTCAAGCCCGCTCTGGCGCGCGGCGAAGTGCGCACCGTCGCGGCCACGACCTGGAGCGAATACAAGAAATATTTCGAAAAGGATGCGGCGCTGACGCGTCGTTTCCAGCCCGTGCATGTGCGCGAGCCGGATGAGACGACAGCGATCCGCATGTTGCGTGGTGTCGCCGACAGCTTCGTCAGCCATCATAACGTTGTGGTTCGTGACGAGGCGATTGTGGCGGCGGTGCAATTATCGGCGCGTTACATGCCGGCGCGGCAATTGCCGGACAAGGCCGTCAGCCTTCTCGATACGGCCGCGGCTGCCGTTTCGCTGGCGCGGCAGACCCTGCCGGAACGGCTGCGCGCCATGGAAAGCGAGCGGCGTCTTCTGACCGATGAGTTGAACTGGCTTCTGCGTGAACCGCAGGATGACGAGGTGCAGAGCCGTATCCAGTCGATACGCGACGAAGTCGAGAAGCTCGAGAGCGGGATCGACGATCTGCGCGGCCGTTACGATGCGGAAATGGCTGAACTCAGCGAAGATCAGCCCGTTGAAAACGGCGCATCGAATGTGTCGCGCCTGCGGCCTGCGGCTGAGACCAAACCGGCAAATGCCGAAAGACTCGTGCCGACGGTGGTCGACCGTGAAGCGATTGCATCCGTCGTATCGCGCTGGACCGGTATTCCGCTCGGTAAGCTTCTGGCCGACCAGATCGAAAGCGCGCGCACATTGGATGCGCGCATGCGCCAGCGGGTTGTGGGGCAGGATGCTGCAATTACCCGCATTGCCGATGCCATGCGCACCGCCCGTGCCGGATTGTCCGATCCGCGCCGCCCGCCCGCCGTGTTCTTCCTCGTCGGTATGTCCGGAACGGGAAAGACCGAGACGGCGCTGTCGCTGGCCGATCTGCTTTATGGCGGCAACAGCCATCTGACGACGATCAACATGTCGGAGTTCAAGGAGGAGCACAAGGTTTCGCTGCTTCTCGGTTCGCCGCCGGGCTATGTCGGTTTCGGCGAAGGCGGCGTGTTGACGGAGGCGGTGCGCCGCCGGCCGTTCGGCGTTCTCCTTCTCGATGAGATCGACAAGGCCCATCCCGGCGTCCAGGATATTTTCTATCAGGTGTTCGACAAGGGCGTGCTGCGCGATGGCGAAGGCCGCGATGTCGATTTCAAGAACACCACGATCTTCATGACGGCCAATACCGGTTCGGAACTGCTGGCCGCGCTCTCCGCCGATCCGGATACGATGCCGGAAGGCGAGGCGCTGGAAGCGCTGCTGATGCCGGAGCTGACCAGACAGTTCAAGCCCGCATTCCTCGGGCGCACGATCATCCTGCCCTTCATGCCGCTCGGTGCGGAAGAACTTGCAAGGATCGTGGATATGCAGATCGGCAAGATCAGGGAACGCGTGCTCGCAACATACGGCGCCGACCTGACCCTTTCCGATGCCGCGCGCGATGCGTTGGTGGCGCGCGCCGGTGCAAGTGAAATTGGCGCACGCGCCATCGAAATCATGATCGGCAAGGATCTCCTGCCGCCTCTTTCCAGCTTTTTCCTCGAAAAATTCATCGCGGGAGAACGCGTGGGCAAGATCGTCGTCGATGTTGGTGAAAACAGGTTCGGCATTCGTGCCGAAGCGGCTGGGGAAACAGATGAATTCGCCGCGCCCGAAGAGGGTGGGGTGGATGAAGTTGCCGCGTCGGAAGGGGCTACCCGACGCATGCGGCATTAAACGAAGGGTAACGCGGCCTCGAAGCAAGAGGTCATTTCAGCTACAGGAGCTTACAGCATGCCAATTTATCTGCAGATTGACGGTATCCAGGGCGACGCCACGCATGAGGAACACCGCAAGTGGATGGACATCGAAGCCATTCACTGGAACGTAGCGCGCAACATGAACACCTCTGCCGGTTCTGCTGCAAACCGCGAAGCATCCGAACCGACCATTTCGGAAGTCATTCTGACCAAGGTTAGCGATTCTTCTTCCACCAAGCTTTTCCAGGAAGCCTGCGCCGGCCGCACTGGCAAGCTCGCAACCATCCATCTGGTGACTACGGGTAATCCGGGCAACACCTATATCGAGTATCTGCTGACGAACACGCTCATCGCGAGCTACTCGGTGGATTCCAGCGGTGACCGTCCGGTGGAAACCATCAAGCTCAACTTCACCAAGATGGAAGTGAAGTACACGCCGTTCGACGACAACAACTCGCCGCAGTCTCCGATGATCGCCTCTTACGATCTGGCGACGACGAAGGCCGCTTGATAGCGACGCGACCCGGTGCCGGTATTTGCCGGCACCGGAACGTTTTCATTGCAGTGTTGCGGCTCACGTCGTGATGTTTCTCATCCACGTTGGACGAGGCGGGTTTTTCATGCGCTCCCTATATGCGTTTTTTGTTTCCGTGCCGGTTGTTCTGGCTCTGTCCGGTCTTTCGCAGGCGGGTGCCGAGGAACGGACTTGGATATTCTCCGGTGCTGAACTCAAGCAGGCCATCGAGGGCAAACTTGCCCCGGAAGTGTCTGATCCGGAAATGCGGCGGCTGGTTTCCGTCGCAAAATCGAGCGCCTATATCGCCGGTGTGGCCGATCTGACAAGCGGATCGGACTGGTGCGGTGCGGGCGCCGTGGCGCCCCATGAACTCACCGACCGGATCTACACCTATCTCGGCGATCTTCCTGCTGAAAAACTGGATGAACAGGCAGCCACTCTCGTGCGGGAGGCGCTCAAGGTCTCCTTTCCCTGTGAGCAGAAAAGTAACTAGTGGGACGAACCATGCGCGTTAACTTTGACACTCTCTATAAGAATTATCCGAGCAGCGACCCGTCGCATCCGAACTATCTCAGCCAGCGTGATCTGTTCACGGAAATCGGCTGGGACGATTTCATCGGCAATCCGAACTATCACAATACCTGCGCCATCCGCGTCAGCATCGCTTTCGTGAAGTCGGGCATCAACATCGTGCCCGCCTCGCACCGCATCCAGAAGGGCCCCTATGCCGGAAAGGGCATAGAGGTGAACATGCGCCGCCTTGCCAGCCTGATGAAGCGGACGAGCTATCTTGGCGAACCCGAGCCTTTCACCCCCGCGACGGCGCGCAACGGCATCGGCGCGCGCAACGGTGTCGTGGCGTTCAACAATATCCCCGGCTACACCGGCGGCGGTCATATCGATCTTGTGCGGGGTGGCTCCGAAGCCACCCAATGCGCTTCGGCCTGCTACTACAATTCGGAAACGATCTGGTTCTGGCCCCTGCAGTCCAGCCGCGGGTCCTGATTAGGAGTATCTCATGAACGACCAGCCGTCTTTTTCCGATTTCGTTCAGGCGAGCCGCGTTCTGAAGGTGTCTTCGCCACTCGGCGAAGACCAGCTTCTGCCGGAGCGCCTGTCCGTCGAGGAGGGCGTATCGCAGCTCTTCGACATTCGTCTGACGGTGCGTGCCAAGAGGGAAGCGGTCAAGCCCGAAGAGCTGATCGGACGGCTGGTCGATATCTCCATCGAGATCAGCCAGGGCGACGGCGATGGCGGCGGTGTTCGCCGCCCCTTCAACGGCCTGGT
>NZ_JAQAHD010000014.1:0-142624 GCF_027871605.1 Agrobacterium sp. CFBP 3001 | reverse complement strand
TCTCTTCAGACCCCGCAAGCTTCGCCGCCCACGTTTCTCTTTCTTCTCATATTCAATTGTCAAATAACAGACCACTCTAAGCAGTCACAAAACCAAATCCCCAAAGCCTAACCCCGGGAAACCAACAAGCATTCAGCTCATCAACTTGATTTCTTCAGAACGAAAGTCGCCGTCGCCAGCAGCGCCGCCGCCCTCGTTCAGTGAGCGGACTTATAAGAGATCACCCTCAAACAAGTCAACACAGCAATATCAAAAAAAATAAGAAATGTGATATGTGCCTGATTGTAAAAGGGAATTTGAAAATTATCATATAAATTAACGACTTTTAACGGTTTTCCCGTCGGTGTCCGTCAAGCTTGATGGGCCGTCACCTATATAGGGTCTCCATATCGCAATAACAGGGGCCGAGGCCTTGTAGATATCAGTCGGAAGACGGGCTGAAGCGGGCGACCAGCGCATGCGCATTGCCGGGATAGGTGAAGCGTACATAGGTGACAGCGCCCGAATTGCTCCAGGTACGGCGCTCCACGACAAGACACGCCTGCCTGTCAGAAATACCCAGCAGGCGTGCGATCTCCTTCGACGGTGTTTCGGCGCTGATCCGATGTTCGGCAGTGCTCCAGGGAACATGGCCGAGCAGCCAAGGGCCCGGCGCAATTTCGGTGAAGTCGGTTTCAGCCGCTTCCGGCACGGCCGCCAGATTGATGAGGCGCTGTTCGACACAGAATTCGCGTGCACCGGCGAAATGGATGCAGAGGATGTCGAGCAAGGGCGTTCCGACGGACACATCGAGCCGCTCACGATCCGCGCTTTTCGCGCTACGCCTTTCGCGCTCCAGGATTTTGAAGCCATAGTCGAGGCCAAGGGATTCGACCTCGGCCCCGATATCGTGAATTTGGAGAACGGCGGACTGGATCTGCGGCTGGCGAACGAAACTGCCGGATTTCTTGCGGCGCTCGATCAAACCGGCCTTGGCAAGCTGGCCCATGACCTTGTTCACGGTCATGCGCGAACAGTGATATTGATCGGCGAGGTCGACCTCGAAAGGCAACCGGTGGCCCGGCGGCCATTCTCCCGAAACGATCCGGCCCTCGATCTCAGTGAGGATACGCTGGTGCAGGGTCTGCCCGGCTGATGCTTTCGTCACGTCCGCAATGCCTTTCCCCGCTGGCTTTTTCCTGTTTCCGCCGAGCCCATATCAGCTATCGAGAAGTTCAGCCATGACCTTGTTGAAACGATCGGATATTTCGCGGCGATGGATATGCCGGCCGGCCTGCACGCGCTTTTTGCCGCGCACCCAAACGGAATCGACAGAAACGCCGCCCGCGAATATCCACTGATCGAGAATCTGGGATATCGGAAGATAAGAAACGGCCGAAACATCAAGAGCGACGAAATCGGCGCTTTTTCCACTTTCCAGACCGTTTCGCGACGCCAGAGCCCTGCCGCCGCCTTCGAGCGCCTGCCGGAAGAGTTTTTCTCCCGTGGAATGGCCGGCATCGGCGATGACATTGCGCGCGCGATGCGAGAGGCGTTGCGAATATTCGAGCGTTCGCAATTCTTCCGGCACGGAAATCAGAATGTTGGAATCGGATCCGACACCATAATGGCCGTTTTCAGCGAGAAACGCCGGAGCCGGGAAGATGCCGTCGCCGAGATTGGCTTCGGTGATCGGGCAGAGACCGGCAACAGCACCGCTTTTTGCCATGTCTCGCGTTTCGGTTTCCGTCATGTGCGTCGCATGGATAAGGCACCAGCGGCCATCGACCGGCGCGTTTTCAAGCAGCCATTCCACCGGCCTCGCACCGGAAAAGGCGAGCGAATCTTCCACTTCTTTCGTCTGTTCCGCCACATGAATATGGATCGGCCCGCCTTTTGCCAGCGGCTCGATGGCTGCCAGCTCGTCGCGGGTCACCGCACGCAGGCTATGCGGCGCTATGCCGAGCGTGGCGCCCGGCAGCCTGTCCACCACGGCCTGCGCGCCCTGCATCAGCTTTCCGTAACTGTCGAGCGAATGGATGAAGCGCTTCTGTCCGTCGATCGGCGCCTGGCCGCCGAAACCGGAATGGGCATAAAAGACCGGCAGCAATGTGAGGCCGATGCCCGTCTGCGAGGCGGCCGCGCCGATACGTTCAGCCATTTCGGCGATATTGCCGTAATGCGAGCCATCCCTGTCATTATGCAGATAGTGAAATTCTCCGACCCGCCCGAAACCGGCCTCGAGCATTTCCATATAAAGCTGGGCGGCAACCGCCTCGACATGGTCAGGCGTCATGGAGAGCGCGAATTTATACATGACGGTGCGCCAGCTCCAGAAACTGTCATCGCCGGGACCACGGATTTCGGCAAGCCCGGCCATGACCCGCTGAAAGGCGTGGCTGTGAAGATTTGGCATGGCCGGGACGATGACGGCATGTCGCTCATCCTGCGGCTGCGGCGAAACACCGGTTTCCACGGATAAAATAGCACCTTCGTCGCAGACGATGCGAACATCCTTCGCCCATCCATCCACTAGAAGCGCTGCGCCTGCGTGAACTGCCGTCATGCCACCCTCTCCTTTGCTTCTGTCCGGCAAGGCCATTTCAAACACGAAATTGCAGCTTGCCAAGCCGATTATTATGTATATACATTTACCTCACAAAGGAAAGGCGAAAAGCAAATGCCAGGGAACAAATCTGCAAACGGAACGGCGACGGGGAACGCCACGGCTTTGTGGCGCAACGCCCGGCTGGCAACCTTCAATCCCGCCATGGAAGGGATCGGCACCGTCGAAAACGCCGTCATTGCCGTGCGTAACGGCCGCATCGCCTTTGCCGGCCCTGAAAGCGATCTGCCCGCCGATCTGGCAACGGCCGATGAGACCAATGATTGCGGCGGCCGCTGGATCACCCCTGCCCTGATCGACTGCCACACCCATCTCGTCTTCGGCGGCAACCGCGCCATGGAATTCGAGATGCGGCTGAATGGGGCGACCTATGAAGAGATCGCCAAAGCGGGCGGCGGCATTGTTTCTTCGGTGCGCGACACGCGCGCGCTTTCGGAGGATGCTCTGGTGGCGCAGGCTCTCCCGCGCCTCGAGACGCTTCTTTCCGAAGGCGTTTCCACTGTCGAAATCAAATCCGGTTACGGTCTCGACATTGAAACCGAGCTGAAAATGCTGCGCGTCGCCCGCAGGCTCGAGACATTGCGGCCGGTGCGCATCGTCACCAGCTATCTCGCCGCGCATGCGACACCTGCAGACTATAAGGGGCGCAACGCCGATTATATTGGCGATGTCGTTCTGCCTGGGCTGGAAAAAGCCCATGCGGAAGGACTGGCGGATGCGGTTGACGGTTTTTGCGAAGGCATCGCCTTTTCCGTCGAGGAGATCGACCGGGTTTTCAAGGCTGCAAAACAATATGGCCTTCCGGTCAAACTGCATGCCGAGCAGCTTTCCAACCTTGGCGGTTCCGAGCTTGCGGCATCCTATAACGCGCTTTCGGCCGATCATCTGGAATATCTTGATGAGGCCGGCGCGAAGGCGCTGGCGAAAGCGGGAACCGTGGCCGTGCTTCTTCCCGGCGCCTTCTACGCGCTCAGGGAAAAACAATTGCCGCCGGTGCAGGCCCTGCGCGATGCCGGGGCCGACATTGCGCTGGCAACGGACTGCAACCCCGGCACATCGCCGCTCACCTCCCTGCTGCTGACCATGAATATGGGCGCAACGCTTTTCCGCATGACCGTGGAAGAGTGCTTGACCGCGACGACACGCAACGCGGCAAAGGCGCTCGGCCTGCTTACGGAAACCGGCACGCTGGAGGCTGGAAAATCCGCTGATTTCGCCATCTGGGACATCGAGCGTCCGGCAGAACTTGTCTACCGCATCGGTTTCAATCCGCTCCACGCCCGCATTTTCAAGGGACAGAAGGTTCTCCCATGACCATGAAGACCATCACGCTTCACCCCGGCAATGTCACCTTAGCCGATCTCGCCGAGATATATTGGGAGAACGGCAGCGCCAAACTCGACCGCAGCTTTGATGCAGGCATTGAAAAGGCGGCGGCCCGCATTGCGGAGATCGCTGCCGGCAATGCGCCGGTCTATGGCATCAATACCGGTTTCGGCAAACTCGCTTCCATCAAGATCGACGCGGCCGATGTGGCGACGTTGCAGCGCAATCTCATCCTGTCGCACTGCTGCGGGGTCGGCGCGCCGCTTCCTGAAAATGTCGTGCGGCTGATCATGGCGCTGAAGCTGGTTTCGCTCGGTCGCGGCGCATCCGGCGTGCGGCTGCAACTTGTGCGGCTGATCGAAGCCATGCTGGAGAAGGGCGTCATCCCCGTCATTCCCGAAAAGGGTTCGGTTGGGGCTTCCGGCGATCTTGCGCCGCTTGCCCATATGGCGGCGGTGATGATGGGCGAAGGCGAGGCCTTTTATGCGGGCGCGCTTCTGCCAGCGGGCGAAGCGCTTGCGAAAGCCGGACTGACCCCGGTGGTGCTTGCCGCCAAGGAAGGGCTGGCGCTGATCAACGGCACGCAGACTTCGACGGCGCTGGCGCTTGCCGGTCTTTTCCGTGCCCATCGCGCAGCACAGGCGGCACTTATTACCGGTGCGCTTTCCACCGATGCCGCCATGGGCTCATCTGCACCTTTCCATCCCGATATTCACAGCCTGCGGGGTCATAAGGGCCAGATCGACGCGGGAGCGGCGCTTCGTAATCTGCTGGAGGGTTCGGAAATCCGCGTCAGCCATATCGAGGGCGATGAGCGGGTGCAGGATCCCTATTGCATTCGCTGCCAGCCGCAGGTGGATGGCGCCTGCCTCGATCTTCTGCGGCAGGTGGCCCGCACGCTGGAAATCGAAGCCAATGCCGTGACCGACAATCCGCTGGTGCTTTCAGACAATTCCGTCGTCTCCGGCGGCAATTTCCACGCCGAACCGGTGGCCTTTGCCGCCGACCAGACGGCGCTCGCCATTTGCGAGATCGGCGCAATCGCCCAGCGACGCGTGGCGCTGCTGGTCGATCCGGCCCTCTCCTATGGTCTGCCGGCCTTTCTTTCCAGGAAGCCCGGGCTGAATTCCGGCCTGATGATCGCCGAAGTCACCTCCGCCGCGCTGATGAGCGAGAACAAGCAGATGGCGCATCCGGCCTCGGTGGATTCCACACCGACCTCCGCCAATCAGGAAGACCATGTCTCCATGGCCTGCCATGGCGCGCGCCGCCTGTTGCCGATGACGGATAATCTTTTCGCCATTCTCGGCATCGAGGCGCTTTCGGCCGTGCAGGGCGTGGAGCTGCGTGGGCCGCTGAAAACCAGCCCCGAACTGCAAAAGGTGATTGCGGCATTGCGCGCGGCGGTGCCTTCGCTGGAGGAAGACCGCTATATGGCGCCGGACCTGAAGGCTGCGGCGGAATTGATTGCCTCCGGCGCGCTGGTCGCGGCAATTTCGGACGGCATTCTGCCGAAGCTGGAGGTTTGAGATGACATTCGTTTCACCCCCCGTCCTCGGATTACCTGCCTGCGCGCTGGGGTTACCCCCCTCTGCCCTGCCGGGCATCTCCCCCTCAAGGGGGGAGATCAGATGCCTCACGCGCTCGTTCCTAGGTATTATGGGGCAAGGTGTTATCCGCCTGCCGATCTCCCCCCTTGAGGGGGAGATGCCCGGCAGGGCAGAGGGGGGTAACCCCAGTGCGCAGGCAGGTGACCGATGAACACGCCTTTCTCTCTCCACCAAGGCACCTCGCCCATCATCCTCGGCCTGCCTCACACCGGCACGGATGTGCCGTCGGAGATTTGGGATCGCCTGAACGACAACGGCAAGATTCTCGCCGATACGGACTGGCATATCCATGAGCTCTATGCCGGCCTTCTCGAGAGCGCGACAACCGTAAGGGCGACCTTCCATCGTTATGTGATCGACGCCAACCGCGATCCGGCCGGGGTAAGCCTTTATCCGGGCCAGAACACAACCGGGCTTGTTCCGGAGACCGATTTCGACGGCGAGCCGATCTGGAATGAAGGACAGGAACCCGCAGCGGACGATATCGCCTATCGTCTGGAAAACTTCCACGCGCCCTATCACGCGGCCCTTGCGGCGGAAATCGAGCGGGTCAAATCCATCCACGGCATCGCGATTCTCTATGATTGCCATTCGATCCGTTCGCATATTCCCTTCCTGTTCGAAGGCAAGCTGCCGGATTTCAACATCGGCACGGATATGGGCAAGACCTGCGATCCGACCATCGAGAAGATCGCCGTTGAGGTGACCGCCGCAGCGGACGGGTACGACAGCGTTCTGAACGGTCGTTTCAAGGGCGGCTGGACGACGCGCCATTACGGAAAACCGCAGAGCGGCGTGCACGCCATTCAGATGGAGCTGGCGCAATCCACCCATCTTCAAAGCGAGACGCCGCCTTTTGCCTATGACACGGGCAAGGCTGAACGGCTTCGCTCCCATCTCAAAACCATTCTCACGCGCATGGAAAGATTTGCGCTCGACACGAAACGATAAGGGGAAAGCACATGAACAATCCACGCCACAATATTCGCGATGTCCGCTCGCCGCAGGGCACTGACCTCAATGCCAAAAGCTGGATGACGGAAGCGCCGCTGCGCATGCTGATGAACAATCTCGACCCTGACGTGGCCGAGCGTCCGCATGAGCTGGTGGTTTATGGCGGCATCGGCCGCGCCGCCCGCACCTGGGACGATTTCGACCGCATCGTCGCGACGCTGAAGGACCTGAACGAGGATGAAACCCTCATCGTGCAGTCCGGCAAGCCGGTCGGCGTGTTCCGCACCCATAAGGATGCGCCGCGCGTCCTGATCGCCAACTCCAACCTCGTGCCACACTGGGCGAACTGGGATCACTTCAACGAGCTGGATAAGAAGGGCCTTGCCATGTACGGCCAGATGACGGCCGGTTCGTGGATCTACATCGGTACGCAGGGCATCGTGCAGGGTACCTATGAAACCTTCGTCGAGGCCGGCCGCCAGCATTATGAAGGCAACCTGAAGGGCAAGTGGATCCTGACTGGCGGTCTCGGCGGCATGGGTGGCGCGCAGCCGCTCGCCGCCGTCATGGCCGGCGCCTGCTGCCTCGCCGTCGAATGCGATGAAACCCGCGTCGATTTCCGCCTGCGCACCCGTTATGTCGATGCGAAGGCGCATACGCTCGATGAGGCGCTGGCCCTGATCGACCAATGGACCAAGGCGGGCGAGGCGAAATCCGTCGGCCTGATCGGCAATGCTGCGGAAATCTTCCCGGAACTCGTCCGTCGCGGCGTTCGTCCCGATATCGTTACCGACCAGACCTCGGCGCACGATCCCGTCCATGGGTACCTTCCGGCCGGATGGACCGTTGCCGAATGGCGCGCCAAGCAGGAAAGCGACCCGAAAGCGGTTGCGGCTGCCGCCCGCGCCTCGATGAAGGTGCATGTGCAGGCTATGGTCGATTTCTGGAACGCCGGCGTTCCGACGCTCGATTACGGCAACAATATCCGCCAGGTCGCCAAGGATGAGGGCCTCGAAAACGCCTTCGCCTTTCCGGGCTTCGTGCCGGCCTATATCCGCCCGCTGTTTTGCCGCGGTATCGGCCCGTTCCGCTGGGCGGCCCTTTCCGGCGATCCGGAAGACATCTACAAGACCGACGCCAAGGTGAAGGAACTGCTGCCAGACAACAAGCACCTGCACAACTGGCTGGACATGGCGCGCGAGCGCATCGCGTTTCAGGGCCTGCCGGCGCGCATTTGCTGGGTCGGCCTTGGCGACCGCCACCGTCTCGGCCTCGCCTTCAACGAAATGGTCAAGAACGGTGAGCTGAAGGCGCCGATCGTCATCGGACGCGACCATCTGGATTCCGGCTCCGTCGCCTCGCCCAACCGCGAGACCGAGGCCATGAAGGATGGCTCGGACGCCGTTTCCGACTGGCCGCTCCTGAACGCGCTGCTCAACACCGCATCCGGCGCGACCTGGGTGTCGTTGCACCACGGCGGCGGCGTCGGCATGGGCTTCTCGCAGCATTCCGGCATGGTCATCTGCGCCGATGGCACCGACGATGCCGCTCGCCGGCTGGAGCGCGTGCTGTGGAATGACCCGGCAACCGGCGTCATGCGCCATGCCGATGCCGGTTACGACATCGCCGTGGAATGCGCCAAGGAACAGGGCCTGCGCCTGCCCGGCATTCTCGGCAATTGATCCTCTTTCGGCCGGAAAGAGAAACACCTTTTCCGGCCGATCCCTCTCAAAAGTGGAAAACCATGACCCTGCTGCGCGCAAGCGATTACAAGCGAATGCCCTGGAAAAACGGCGGCGGCGAGACGGTGGAAATCGCCATCTTTCCACCGACGTCTTCCGTCGAGAATTTCGACTGGCGCATCAGCATGGCGACGGTGGCGAGCGACGGGCCGTTTTCGATCTTCCCCGGCATAGACCGCACCCTCTCCATTCTTGAGGGAAACGGCATGGCGCTGGCAATTGCGGCGGGCGATCCGCTGCTGCTGACAATGGAAAGCCCACCCCTGCCCTTTCCCGCCGATGTTCCCGTGAATGCGACCCTGCCCGATGGCGCGATCACCGATCTGAACGTCATGACCCGCCGCTCGCGCTTTCGTCATGTCGTTAAAAGGCATTCCGGCCCGTTTTCGGGAAAAGCCGCCGGAAACACGACGCTTGTTCTGGCGCTCGACCCGCTGGCGGTTTTAACCGGTGAAGGCGAGAACCGATTGGGAAAGCTGGATGGTCTGCTGATCGAAGGCGGTTTACCGTTCACCGTCGAAGGAGATCGAAGCGAAAGCGCGTTTTTCCTGATCACCCTCGAGCGTCTCTGAAGCCTTCCGGAAAAGGCTTCACAAGTTCCGTCCGGATAATGCTTAAACCGCTTCCGCCTCAGTCCAGGCCCAGCGGATCGGCCACCCGTGGCCAAAGCTCAAGGCTCGCCTTGCGATAGGGCGTTTTCGCCGGATCTGTCGGATAAGACGTCGGGGCCGCGATATAAACGATCTCGGAGGCGACCGGCGCAAACCCCGCATGGAAATGGTTGGTCGACTTGACCAGCAGCACGTCTTTTTTCGCGAAATCGACGCCGAGGTTGGAAAAGATATCCGGCTCATAAGTTTGCGTGCGGCTGGTGATGAGGATGATATCGATCTGCGTACCGAGCGGCCGAACGACGGCGGCACGGCCGAGCGTGACGCGGCTGTTGCGGAAACTCTGCCAACCGGCCTCGGCCTTGCGCATCACCTTTATGCGGAAATCAAGCGGCTCGCCGCCTTGAGGGCTGGATTTGCCGCCTATGCGCAGATCGATCTCGGCCCCCTCGCCCGCCGCGTGACAGAAAGACACCGCAATCGGGTCCCAGATCGTCGCGACGGCAATATTGTCCATGCCGCGCTCCACCATGCGCCGCAGAATATGGGTCGCGTCACCGGCGACGCCGCCGCCCGGATTGTCCCAGATATCCGATACGACGACCGGCCTGTCCGGATTGTTGCTGCGAATGGCAAGAACCTGGTCGAGACCCGATTCCGTATCCAGCATCGGCATGGCGGTCAGTTTTCGCATGGCATAAAGCTCATGGCCGAGCTTTTCGGCCAGCGCATCGCCCTTTGCCCTGTCATTATCGGTCACGACAACGATGCGCGTTCCCATATCCGGCACATCGCCCGCCATAAAACCGTGAATGACGGAGATCGACAGGATGCCATCCCTGCCTTCCATCGCCTTCAGTCGGTCGACGTAAGAGCGCATCGGCTCGCGGCTGGTGGGATAAATGGTGATCATGCGGCAATCGAAAGTGGAGATGACCGGCTTGATCTCCCCCCGAAGCGTGCGCAGCGCCATTTCCACTACATGCTCGCCGCGCTCTTCGAAATCCGTATGTGGAAACTCCAGAAACGTCGCCATTATATCGAGATTTTTGACCCGAAGCGGCGTCAGATGGCTGTGCGGATCGAATTCCGCCGCAACCAGCACATCCGGTCCGACCAATGCGCGGACGCGCGACAGGAAATCCCCTTCCGGATCATCATAACCCTGTGCCACCATGGCGCCGTGCAGACCGAGCACCACCGCATCGATCGGCATTGCGGCGCTGAGTTCTGTGAGAATCGTATCCCGCAGCGTTTCATAGGTCTGGCGCTGGATGAGGCCCGCCGGTTCCGCCCAGCAGGAAGTTCCCTCTATTACCGTGAACCCTTCCGCCTTACCACGACGGCGCAAGATCGGCACTGGCGACGAGCAGAGCGTCGGCGTTTCGGGATGTTCCCCCGGCCCGGCATAAAAAGCCGCGCGAAAGGCGTCCATATCCGTCGGGACAGGTGAAAACGTGTTGGTTTCGGTGGCGAGTGACGCCGTGAAGATGCGCATGTCTCTAGATTCTCGTTACCGCAATCTGCCCTTCGGCAGCTTTATTTCAGGATTTAATTAGCCGGGTAATTTTACCAGACTGTACCGCGCGCCGCGACCTGCTCAACCCGCGTCACGACACCGTTTCGATGGAAAACCATCCTGTCGAAAAGATTGCTGACAACGCAGGTGTGGTTCGGAACGACCTTGACCACATCGCCGATTTCAGGCCGGCCCGAGGCGCAGCCGGATAGATCGACGACCGCATGTTCTTCCGAAAGCGAGATGATTTTCGCACCGTCATAGCCTTCGAGCAGCCCGTAATCGCTGAAACCCAGAAGATCCGAGGTCAGGGCCTTGGAGCCGCAATCCAGCACAGCCCGATCGGCTGTCGGTCGCGATACGACGGTGGCAAGAACATGCATGGCGAGATCGCCCGCCGTGCAATGTCCGGCGCGCAGCATGGCGCGATCATTATAGACATAGGTGCCGGCCCGATGTTCGGTGGCGGAAGGAACGAGATGGGCGGCGTAAAAATCCGGAGAACCGCCGCTGGATCGCACCGGGCAATCCATGCCCTTTGCCGCCAGCAATGCCATGGTCTCGCGAAGGAAGTTCTCCACCGTCGCTGCTCCGCCCGGTGCCGGATAGGTCAAAATGCCCTTGAATGTGAGGCCCGGTGCCGCCGCGATCTTTTCCGCAAGCGCCAGTGCCGCTTCCGGCGTCTGCACACCACAGCGCTTGCCGCCCGTGTCGCATTCGACCAGTACGGCAAGCGGCCTTGCCGCATCGAATGTATCGGCAAGGCCGGCAATCGTGACCACGCTATCGGCAACCACGCTCAACCGGCCGATGCGCGCATTCAGCGCCTTCAGCCGCGACAGCTTTGCTGCACCGAGAATATTATAGGTAATCAGAATGTCATCAAAACCGGCATCCGCAAAAACCTCCGCCTCACTGACTTTCTGGCAATTAATGCCGATGGCGCCGGCCTGAAGCTGCTGCTTTGCGACGGCGGGTATCTTGTGCGTCTTGATATGCGGCCGAAAGGCCTTGCCGTGGTCATCCAGATAAGATTGCGCCCTGAGGATATTGGCGGCGAGCCTGTCCTCGTCGATGACAGGCATCGGCGTCGAAATCGCATTGAGGGGTGTGCCTGCATCAGGCCAGGGATAGGTCATCATCTACTCTCAAACATCGGCAAATTGGGCTTCAGGCCAGCGGCTTATAAGCGATAACGTCCATTTCCACCTTGGCATCGACCATCAGCGGAGATTGCACGGTGGAGCGTGCCGGCGGATGATCGATGAAATATTTCTGGAAGACAGCGTTAAAGCTCGAAAAATCCCGGGCATCGTCCAGCCAGACATTGACCTTGACCACATCCGCAAGCGTACAATCGGCAAGCGCCAGAACATCCTTGATATTCGCAACCACCTGCTCGGTCTGCGCCACGATTCCGCCGGTCACGACCTCGCCATCGACGGTCGGCACCTGCCCGGAAACATAAACGAAATCGCCGGCCCGGACGGCCTTGGCAAATGGTCGCCGCTGTCCACCAGCCTGATTGTCCGCCGCCTCATATCGTATCAGTTTCGGCTTTTGCATAAGTCCTCGCAAATTATTTTCATAATTTCAGAAATTTTCGCGATTTGTAGCCGATTTTATGGCACATTTCCATAAGCAATGTAAATTATTTAGCAATCCGGCACATTACGAGCGAAATCCGCCGCAACGCTTTCTGCTGTTGATTACAGGGAAATGTACGGCTTATGGTCGATATATGCCATGATTCAAGTAAGAACAGCGCGCTTATCTTGCGGTTCCCATCGGCATTCGCGCTGCGTTCCACTCGCCAATTCGGCATCGATGGAATTTCCAGCACATTATTCAGAGAACAAGTTTGCCGCGGCTAACCTCTTAGGAGAGGTACTAGGCACGTCTGGCTGCGGCCGGCCCTTCAACCAGCTCACCCCCGTGCGGAAAGCCGATCGCTCGCTGTCACTCTGTCCGTGATCTCTTGCGCGATCTTCTGCGCCTGCACACGAATATCCGGAACGGCGGTAATTTCCCAGAAGCGGCCCGCCGTCAGCGCACCCGCGGCGAAAAGACCAGGCCAGCTTCGTCCGTCCGTCCGAAGCAAACGGGACTGGCCATCGACTTCTACACCGAGCCCGAAGGGATCGAGTAAAATAACGCCATCGCCGCGCATCGTTTCAAGAAGCCGCGAATGGCCGATGCCGGCCCGCTCCATTCCCGTGCAATTGATGACCCAATCGACCTGCAGTTCCTTCAATATCTGCGTATGCCTGCGGCGGTAACGCACGGCGATCCCCTCCTCCCCTTCTTTTATGGAGCGAAGGTAACCCGCATGAATTTCAAGAACACCATCTGAAAGCAACTTCCCGAAAGCGCCAGACACTTCAGGCGCGATACGGTGCCGATGGATGTTCCACCACGGCAAGGCATGCCGAAGAAACCGGCTGCGCTGCGGAGGTGTAAGACGTTGCCAAAGCGATTGGGTTTGCGGCCGCAAGCCATCCATGACGGTGCGCCACGGCGCCCCATCGCGCACCTGCTTGCGCAGAGAGTGCAGCAACCAGCTAATCTCCGTCGAGCCTTCGGGTAAATTCGGCTCCACGGGCGGTGACGGTGGGCTGACATGCGGATGCGGCACCAGACCACGGCGGGACAGAACATGGATTGGCCCTTGATGTCCTTTTCCCCTCAGAGTCAAAACCTGATCGATCATCGTCAGGCCCGACCCCAGAATACAAATGCGATCTCCGGCTCTAATTTTGGACAACCATCCCGGCTGCCAGCAGTGGCCGATGACACGTTGCGGGCCCTCTTCTTCCCTTGCGACAGTTTGCACCGGCAAACTCGCCGCGCCGACACCCAGGCACAGAACGACATTCTGCGCGCGCAGCTGCTCACCATTTTCCAGCGTAAAAGAAAATCCGCCTGTGCCATCCGGCCGACAGGCCGAAGCCCTGGCCCGAACGAAGTCCACCCGGGCTCGTTGCTCCCTGCTTCTAAGTAGGCCAGCTAGCCTGTCGCGAAGATAAAGACCATAGTCACCGCGCGAGGCGAACAGCAGGGGATTGTCCGCGATCCCGTTTTCCGCCAACCAGTCGACAAAGTCATCAGGCTTGTCAGGGAAGACACTCATTCGCCCGGCCGGCACATTCAGACGATGATAGGGCAGCTCCGTGCGATAGGCGGTGCCGCGCCCGAAATCCGACTCATCGCCGACGATAGCGATAGAGGCTTCCGCGGGCAGTGACGATAGAAGATGGGCAGCGGTACAGATTGCCGAAAAACCCGACCCGACGAGAGCGACATCATAGGACATTCATTCCTCCAACCTGCGACAGCTTGAACAGCCAGACGACCGGTGCCGAACCCAACGATACTCTAGTCAACGAGTAGAGATTAAACAGATGCGAATGTCCACCCTTCACTTTCTGGCGCCGGGATTATCGGAGGCATAGAAGATCAAACCCAAAAGTAAGCCGCGGCAAACTTCCGCACGGGGGCGGATATTCGGGCACCAAACGACGCGACAATGCCCTTCTTTATGATCAACAACGAGAAGTTAGCCGCGGCTAACCGTCAAACGGTCACAAAAAGCAAATGTGATTCTTCCACAATGCTTTAGCGGCACTTTCCAACCTGAGAAAAAAGCCTATTGCGCCAAAAAGAGAATCGGCGCTTATATCTCAGTTGCGGAAAAAACCGCCTTTTTCGAAAAAAACCGCTACTGCAATTTCGAGCGAAAGAAGACCGATGACACAGAGTGCCGATTTAAGACGTGCCGCAGGAGCACCCGACCTGACGAGTCTTATACAACAGCATTCGGCTGCGTTGTCAGCCCAATTGCAGGCTCATAATGCAAATACATTTTCACCGCACACCGAAAAGAGCATGCGCCATTTTTCACCGGCGGAAACCGCACGGTTGATCGGCATCGGCGAAGCCTATCTTCGCCAGATCGCCGCCGAGCGTCCGGAGCTCGATGCGGCGCAGGCTTCCGGCCGTCGTTCCTATTCCGTCGAGGATATGGACGAGATCAGAAAATTCCTCGATCAGGGCGCGCGTGGCACACGCCGCTATCTGCCGCATCGCCGTGACGGTGAAGAGTTGCAGGTCATTGCGGTCATGAACTTCAAGGGCGGTTCGGGCAAAACCACGACATCTGCGCATCTGGCGCAATATCTGGCGCTGCGCGGTTACCGGGTACTTGCCATCGATCTCGATCCGCAGGCCAGTCTGTCCGCTCTCTTCGGTCATCAGCCGGAGATTGATGTCGGTCCGAATGAAACGCTTTATGGCGCGATCCGTTACGACGACGAACGCCGGCCGATCGCCGAGATCGTTCGTGGCACCTATATTCCAAATCTCCATATCGTTCCGGGCAACCTGGAGCTTATGGAATTCGAACACGACACGCCCCGCGCCCTGATGCGTCGCGCACCGGGAGATACCTTGTTTTTTGCCCGCATCGGCCAGGCAATAGCCCAGGCGCAGAACTTCTATGACGTTGTAGTCATCGATTGCCCGCCGCAGCTCGGTTATCTGACACTTTCGGCGCTGACGGCTGCCACATCGGTTCTCGTCACCGTTCATCCGCAAATGCTCGATGTGATGTCAATGAACCAGTTCCTTGCCATGACCGGCGATCTTCTCGCTGAAATCGGCAGGGCGGGCGCGCGTTCCGACTACAACTGGATGCGTTACCTGATCACCCGTTTTGAACCGAGCGATGGGCCGCAAAACCAGATGGTCGCGTTCCTGCGCTCGATTTTCGGTGAAAACGTCCTCATCCACCCGATGCTGAAGAGCACGGCCGTCTCGGATGCCGGACTGACCAACCAGACACTTTTTGAAGTGGAAAGAACCCAGTTCACCCGGTCCACCTATGACCGCGCGCTGGAAGCCATGAACAACGTAAACGCTGAAATCGAAGGACTGATAAAAAAAGCGTGGGGTAGGGCAGCATGAGCAGAAAACAGATTTTCGCCAATCTCGGTACACCGGGCGCAGACAGCAACGAGGCTGCCACCGAGCGGTCGCGTCCGCGTATCCGGCCCATCCTCGGTTCTCCGGAACTCGTGACGGATGTTCTAAATTCCCCGGTCGGCATGATCGGCCAGTCGCTCAACGAAGTATCGGAACGCGCCAAGCGCGCAGAAGAGATCGAAAAGCAGCTCGCCGAAGGTCTTACGATCGTTTCGCTCAACCCTGCCGATATCGATCCCTCTTTCATACCGGATCGCATGCCAGCCTCGGAAGAGGCGGATGCGGGTCTGGTCGAGGCCATTCGTGAACAGGGCCAGCAGGTTCCCATTCTGGTGCGCCCGCATCCCGAATTCCCCGGCCGTTATCAGGTCGCCTTCGGCCATCGTCGCCTGCGCGCCGTTTCCAGCCTCGGTATTCCGGTCAAGGCGGTCGTTCGTGATCTCAGCGACGAGCAGCTTGTCGTTGCCCAGGGACAGGAAAACAACGAGCGTCGCGACCTCACCTATATCGAAAAGGCGCGTTTTGCCCAGAAACTGCAAATGCGGTTTCCTCGCGATACGATCATGGCCGCCATGTCGCTGCACAAGGGCGATCTTTCCAACATGCTTTCGGTTGTCGGCCGCATTCCCGAAGATTTGGTCGATCTGATTGGCCCGGCCCCGACTGTCGGCCGTCGTAACTGGATGGATCTTGCCGATCAGCTTTCCTCCTCTCAGGTCAAGGAAGCAGCCCGCGCCTATGTCAAGGACGCATCGGTTGCCGCCCTGCCATCGGAAGAACGTTTCAAGTCGCTTCTGGATTTTCTGAAGCCCAAGGCGCAGGCGAAAAAAACCGGCGTCTGGTCATCGCAAACCGGCGGTCGACTGGCAAAGGTGGTCGAAAGCGACCGCAAGCTGGATATCTCCATCGACAAGAACGAAGCCCCGGAATTTGCCGAGTTCGTTCTCGAACATCTTCAGACGCTGTTTGCCGAATACCGGTCCAAGCAGTGATTTTTAACTCGAACGACTAACAGGAGACGCATCACAAAAGAAAAAAGCCCCCGAACGTTGCCGCGCGGAAGCCTTTCTTTGATTTAAGCACCCGAAGAATCTCATTTCCGCGAATCATAGTCAAGAGTCTTGGCATCGAATTTTTCGGTGAGCGATTTTCTTTTGCCTTGTGAAAGGTGAAAGACATGGACAGCACATGTGTAACGACGCCCTTTGGGCGGCGAGCGATGTCGTTTGGCGTCCTCGCAACCCAGTTTGCCGCGCAGAAAAACAAGAAAATCGAAGCGGTCGATAAATGGAAACTCTATCGTTCGGTCTGCGAAGCCAGGCCATTGCTCCGCGTGACTGATCGCTCGCTCGCGGTTCTGAACGCGCTTTTGAGTTTTTATCCGAAAAACGAGCTTTCCAGCGAAGCCGGATTGGTCGTCTTCCCGTCGAATACGCAATTGTCACTCAGGGCCCATGGCATGGCCGAGCAGACGTTGCGGCGGCATCTCTCGGCTCTTGTCGAGGCCGGTCTTATCATTCGCAAGGACAGCCCGAACGGAAAACGATACGCCCGCAAGCACAGGGGAGGGGAAATCAGCGAGGCTTACGGTTTTTCGCTGGCGCCGCTTCTTGCCCGCAAAGCGGAAATCGAGGAACTGGCCGAACGCATCGTCAGCGAGCGGCTCGATCTTCAGCGGCTTCGTGAAAATATCAGCCTTTGCCGCCGCGATATCCAGAAACTCTGCGAGATGATTGCCGCGAGCGGTGAAGTCGAAACCTTCGAAGGGTTTCAGACCCGCTACAATGCCATTGCCCGCTCTCTCGGCCGCAATTCCAAGCCTGCGGAGCTTCGGGAAATCGCCGGATTTTTGGCCTCTTTGCGCGCGGAAGTGACCAACTATCTGGAAAATATTGAAAAATCGGAAAAAACGGGCGGCAATGACTGCCAAAATGAGCGCCTCATAAAGAATTCAGAATCCGAATCCATATCTGAACGGCAAGATTTGTGCGAACCGGCAACCGTTGCACCCGCCAGCACGGCAAGCACCCAGCCCGCATATGTGGCGCCCGTCAGTACAAAAGCTTCGCCGCAGTCAGCAAAGCCTGTTCTTCATAAGCAATTTTTTGTTCCTGATATTGTTTTGGTTTTGAAGGCTTGCCCGGATATCTCGCTCTATGCCCCAGGCGGAGCGGTTACCGGATGGCGCGATCTCGAAGTGGCGACATCCGTCATCAAAACCATGTTCAACATCAGCCAGTCGGCGTATCAGGATGCGCTGCTCACATTCGGCCGACAGGGAACGGCAGCCATTCTCGCATGCCTTTTGCAGAAAGCGGACCAGATAAGCTCGCTCGGCGGATATCTGCGTAATCTGACCCGTAAGGCGCAGGAAGGCGGCTTCGATGTGCAGACAATGCTTCTGGCGCAGTTGCGAGGGCGTAAGGAAACCAAGGAGGCGAACATGCTTTCGTGAGTTCTCACGGCCGCGGGAAATGGTCATCGCTTGCGGAAAAAGCAGACGGAAGTTACATTAACGCAGTTTCCGCAAGTAGAAAGAGATTCGCATGAGGGTGCTGTAGCAACAGTGCAGCCGGTGGATTTCTATGGTTAATGCAAAGTAATGAAAACTAAGTTCTATTTAGCTTTCGTTTGCGTTTTTCCCTGATTGGTTTCAATCGCTTGAGTCGAGGCTGTTTTTTGTCGAAATGGCGACGAGAAGAGCGGAAAAGTGCAATCTGTATGCAAGAAGCACGTGGCAAAACACGTGTTGGGTACTGAATGGAAGTCCATGCCCGAGCGCCACAAAACCGGGATATGGCCCCATCGGAAGTGACTGGACGGGGGATTGACAAAGCCCCGCGCCGAGGGCGGCGAAGTTGAACTTTCTGCAAGGTCCTGCGTTTGGGCTTGATTGCTTGAACGGATGGCTGAGCTGATGAATTTTCCGGATGACATGGAACTGGCCGTCGCCCTCTACATGGCGGATAACGCCTTGCCGCGGGAAAGGGCTATCGAAAAGCTCCTGAGAGCGGAGCTCGAAAACACTGGCCATCTGCCCGGTGGTGAAGGTCGACCGCCGGAGATTGTCGGTGGGCAACCGAGCGCCGACTATGTTCAATATAGCTCCTACCTTGATGGGGATCGCTGACGAGCGGCGGAACCAAAGCGGGCGAGGGCTGTTTATGGCGCAACTAACTGTGCCAGGATATGCGCCCCATGTTTCCCAGATCATTTATTCTCTCAGCCGCACTCACCGCGATGACGAGCCTGCCTGCAATTGCCCAGCCTCTCGAGGTCAGCACGCTTGCGGTTTCCAGCGCCGACAGCATTCCACTTTCGCCCAAGGCTGTGACCCCGAACTACATTACCGACGTCTCTGGGAAGAAAGTCCGTCTGGTTGGGCCGCGCTTTTATCCCGACAATGCGCGGGCGCTGGAGTTTCCCGGCCGAAGGTCGAACCCCGTTGTATCGGGGAGCGAAGAGGCTTTATCGCAACGGTGAGGGGGCGTGGTGAGAAGACCGGTCGAAATCTTGCGGCGGAGGTGGAATGAGAACCAGGGGTGAGCTTCAACGACGCAAAGCGGATGCGGAAAGCTGGATAAGGCAGGAGGGCCAGGACGCCGGCAAGGCCAGCTTCCCCGAACTGTTCTTCGATCTGGTTTTTGTTTTCGCGCTGATCCAACTCTCCCACGCTCTGGCCAAGGATTTTGGGCCGACGGCTGCGCTTGAGGCTGGCATCCTGATATTGTCGCTCTGGTGGCTATGGATACACACCACCTGGATCACAAACCTGCTGAACACGGAAAAGGAGCCAGTCAGGATCCTGCTGTTCGTGCTGATGTTCGGCGGCGTTCTGCTGGCCATCGCGCTGCCGGAGGCTTTTTCGGAACAGGGCCTCGTCTTCGCCCTGATCTACAGCGTGATGCAAGTCGGTCGAAGCCTGTTCGCCCTCTATGCGTTCAGGGGTGAAGACCGGCAGTCTTATCTGGTCTTCGTGCGCGTGACGATCTGGCTCGTGGTATCGAGCCTGTTCTGGCTGGCGGGTGGGCTCGTCGATCTGACGGATCGCATTCTCCTGTGGGGCATCGCACTTGCAATTGAATATGCCGGCCCCGCCTGCCGTTATGTCGTGCCGGGCGTAGCCTCGAGCGACGAGGACAGGCTGCATCTTTCCGGCGAGCATCTGGCGGAGCGATGTGCGCTCTTCGTCATCATCTGCCTTGGCGAAACGATCCTGACCACGGGACGCACGGCCACCGAATATATGAATTCGGGCCTGACATTCATCGTCTTCTGCTCCGCTTTCGTCAGTACCGTGGCGATGTGGTGGATTTATTTCCATCACGGGCAGGAGGAGGCGTCGAGAAAAGCGGAGAATGCCGAAGAAAAGGCGAAGATCGCCCATAATCTTTTTAACTACGGGCATTTGCCCATCGTGGCCGGTATCATCCTGACGGCGGTGGGTGAGGATTTCAGCCTCTCCCATGCGCGGGATGGCGCAACGATGCGCGAGGCGCTCGCCATTCTCGGCGGTCCGGTTCTGTTTCTGGCCGGCAATATCGGCGTCAAGATCGCCGTCGCCTATCAGCGACCGGTTTCGCATTTTGCCGGCGTGGCGGCGCTCTGCCTGCTTTTGCCGGTGCCGGGTATTCCGCTTTTCGTGCTGCAACTGGTGAGCACGGCAATTCTTCTGCTTGTCGCCCTTTGGGAATATCTGGCGCTGAAAAGGGCCGTCGCCAATGCCTGATCGCTGATCAGGCGTTGACGAGATTGCGCGCCCTGTCGTTCCAGAGCCGAAGGCTGCGGGCATAGGCTTCCTCAAAGGGCAGAGCCATATCGTTGACCAGCATCAGCGCGATGGCTGCCGTCGAGATGATAATGGTTTCTGCCCTTTCGTCCCTTGCGGCGCCCGTCCAGACCGCCCGCCAATATTCGAAGGTTGTGAACATGGTCGGCATTTCGGCGGGCGGCGTTTCGCGTGCGGGAACGATGAATTCCACATCCCTGCCCTTTGAAAGACCGAAAATCCGGGTGCTGCGAAACGGCGTGAATTGCGCAAAATCCCGCGTATTGCCGAGAATGGAGAGGTTTTCCACCGAAAGCAGTCGCGCGGTGTCCCGATGAAGTTCCTGATAGGACGGGCGGGCGACGCCGATGATCGTGCTTCTGGCGCGAAGCGGATTGAGAAGATGCACGACCGTGTTGAGCGGCAGGCGCATCTCCAGAAGGCCGTACAGGCCGAGCAGGCTTTGAAACTGCTGGGACAGACCACCGATCGGCAGGTAGGCGATGCGTTCCGAGGCTGTGGCTTTCGCCGCCTGCGAAAGCGAGTGGCAAAGGGGAATGCCGCAGGCCTGTGCTGCAAGTTCAAGCTTGCCGCCGTTTTCTCCCTGCCCCACATGCCCGTGCAGCAGGACGCTGTATCCCGCCATGGCGACAAGACGCGCGGAATGGAGGAACCACGGCGCATCGCGATGTTTCGGCGACATATAAGCGGGCCAGTCGAGATCCGCCGATGCAGGAGCTTGCTGGTCCCTCTCTATATGTCGCCACATGGCTTCGATGAAACCGGCAAGCTCCGCCGCGGTCACTCCGCGATAATTCATGGTGGCAAGCAGCGCGCCAATCTGTATCGGGTCGGCATCGCCATCGAGAATGATAGAGAGCGCGTCCATCGCTTCCACCTGGCTGAGCGGGCGGCTGTTTCCGATGCCCATCGCGCAGGTTGCGATATATTTGGCAAGCCTCTGCTGCGGATCGGCATTGTGGCCGATGCGCGCAAGACGGTCGGCGATGTTTTCCGGTGTCGGCTGACCTTCCAGAAGAACGCTGGGGCGAAGCGAAAGCGGCGGCGCCTTCATCAGCACGGGCTGCTCCCAGCCGCTTGCACTGGCGTTGGCCGGGGCGGCGGGTTTTTCCTGCGAATAGTCGATAAGGTTCTCGGCCTCCGCCGCCAGCGAACGAATGCGCAGCCGCATGTTTTCGGCAAAGGGGGTGGGGCGCAGGCCCTGACCGGTGCGCAGAAAAAGCTGGTCGTCGTATCTTTCGCGCAGCTGCTGCAAGATGCGGCTCATGGAAGATGTCGGCAGTCCCATGCCCGCCGCCGCGCGGCTGACGCTGCCTTCCCGCAACAACGCATCGAAAGCGACAAGTAGTTTCAGCTGCCCAAGCCTGTCTGGCCTTGTCGTGGAAGCTGGTTCATCTTTTCTCTTGCCGGTTGTCATCTTGCGATTTTTTTACTCCGCCGCTTGTCCGGGGAGCCCTTTTTGCAATTTCTGGAATTTAGAACTGTTCGAAAACAAACGCGTTGCGCCCGCACTCCCTCCTAAATAAGTGGGGTTAAATTCTCAAGTTAAATGCGGGGGCATAACATGGAATTGAAGTACCGCGGCCGCGAAAAGTCCGCGACGATAATAAAGGCCGGTCTTTCGGCAGCAATGGCGGGAACGGCCCTTAGCATTGCTCTGCCCGTTTTTGCGCAGCAGGCGTCTGAGGGGAACACGGTTCTTCAGCAGATCGTCGTCACCGCATCCGGTTTCGAGCAGAATGTGAAGGACGCTCCGGCCAGCATCACGGTTGTGACGCGGGAAGATCTGGAAAAGGGGTCCTATCGCGATCTGACCGATGCCCTGCGAGAAGTTCAGGGCGTATCCGTTACCGGCATTGCCAATGAAAAGGATATTTTCATTCGCGGTCTGCCCGGTGCTTACACGCTGGTTCTGGTTGACGGCAAGCGGCAGAGCACGCGCGATGCCCGCACCAACGGCAATTCCGGTTTCGAACAGAGTTTCGTGCCGCCGGTTTCGGCGATCGAGCGTATTGAAGTGGTGCGCGGGCCGATGTCCTCGCTTTACGGTTCGGATGCCATGGGCGGTGTCATCAACATCATCACCCGCAAGGTCGGCGATGTCTGGTCAGGTTCCGTCACCACCGAAGGAACGGTTCAGCAGCATTCCAAATTCGGCAATAGCGGCCAGGTCTCCTGGTACGCTAACGGACCGATCCTGAAGGACCAGCTCGGTCTGCAGCTCTGGGGCAGGGGTTTCACACGCGGCGAAGACCGTATTCTGAGCGGCACCACGGGCGCCAAGGAATATGATTTCAACGGTCGTCTGACGTTTACGCCGAACGAAGATCACGACATCTATCTCGAAGGCGGCAAGACGCGGCTGCGCCGCAGCGCCGAGCCCGGCGACACGCTGGCGGCAACCGACGCCAACGGCACCTACAATACCAATACGCGCGACCATTGGTCATTGTCGCATACCGGCCGCTGGGGGCCGACCACATCCGAATTTTCGTTCCAGCAGGAATGGGCGGAGCGTACCAACTTCACCAGAAATATCCGCACCGGCCGCGTGACAGAAAACCCGCGCTCGCCGGAAGTGCGCAACACCGTTCTCGATGGCAAGTTCACGACGCCGTTCGAATTGTTTGGAAACCACACGCTGGTCACGGGCGGACAATATTTCGAGGCGCGGCTGACCGACCAGAACCCGGGACGCCGCACCGGCCGCGATGAGACATTTTCGGCGACGCAATGGGCGCTCTTCCTTGAGGATGAATGGCGCATTGTCGATAATTTCGCGCTGACGGGCGGTCTTCGTCTCGATAATCACGAGAAATACGGCAATCATTTCAGCCCGCGCCTTTATGGCGTCTGGAGCGCGACCGAGGAACTGACCATCAAGGGCGGCATCTCTACCGGTTTCCGTGCCCCGGAAATCCGCCAGATCGCACCGGGTTACGCCTATACGACGGGTGGTGGCGGTTGCACCTATGGCCCGAGCGGCACCTGCGGCGTGATCATCGGCGATCCCAACCTCGAAGCGGAAAAGAGCACGAGCTATGAAGTGGCTGCGCTTTGGGACAATGGCGACGTCGCTCTCGGCGCCACCTATTTCTATACCGATTTCAAGGACAAGATTTCCAATGCGCTGGTGCTCAATCCGGATGGAACGCCTGCCCGCTGGAGCGAAGACCGCAACTATCGTCTCTGGTACAATTACAACATCGACGATGCGGTCGTTCAGGGTGTGGAACTGACGGCGACATGGTATGCGACGCCGGACCTGACGCTGCGCGGCAACTATACTTATACCCATTCCGAACAGAAAACCGGCGATTATGAAGGTTTCCCGCTGGCGCGCACGCCGGAACATATGGCCAATCTGCGCGGCGACTGGGTGACCCCAATCGACGGTCTGGAAGCCTGGGCCTCGCTGAACTACCACGGGTCGGAAATCAATGCCGGCCCGCGCATCGGCACCAACGGCACGCCTGTGACGATCAACGGCAAGGCCGGGCGTAAATATGACGCCTACACGACCCTCGATATCGGCGCGAAATATGCGGTTGCCGAAAATGTCGACCTCAATGCCGCCATTTACAATGTCTTCGACAAGGATGTCGGCACCGACGATTTCAACACCGTCATGGAAGGCCGCCGTTTCTGGATCAGCATGACAGCGAAGTTCTGATCCGTGGCCACATTCACGAAATTTGAAGGCGCCTTTGGGCGCCTCTTTTTTTTGGGCTATCGCCTATTGACCTCAACTATGGTTGAGGAATTATACCGGCTGCTCTTTACTATGTTTCCGCGTTTTCCGAGCGGAAATCGTTACGGAAGCAGGAGCCAGAATGGAAAATACCGTATTCAAGCACAGCCTGACGGTTGGGGAGGTTGCCCGCCGCAGCGGCATCGCCGTGTCCACCATCCATTTTTACGAGGCGAAGGGGCTGATTGAAGGTTGGCGAACCGCCGGTAACCAGCGTCGTTATCATCGCGCCGTCCTGCGGCGTATCGCCATCATCCGCATCGCGCAGCGGGCGGGTATACAGCTCAGCATCATCAGGGATGCGATGGCCGATCTGCCGCAGGATCGGGTGGCAACGACGGCCGATTGGCGCAGGTTTTCCCAATCCTGGCGGGAAATGCTGCAGCTTCGCATCAACAGCCTTATCATGCTGCGCGATCAGCTGACCGGCTGTATCGGTTGCGGGTGTCTTTCGCTGGATGATTGTCCGTTGCGCAATCCGAACGATGTTCTGGCCGATGACGGCGCAGGTCCGCGCCGCCTCGTTTCTGCGGAATGAACGGGATTTCCGAACCGGAAAGCTTGTTTCTCACTCGGAATCGGTGGCAACCCAGACGCTGACGCTGCCGCCATTGGTGGGAAAGACGCCCTTGCCACTCTCATCGAGGGTAATCCGTTCTTCACGGTGCCCGAGAAAGTCATGCCAGACCGCCCCGGCGTGATCGGGACCGAGATCGATCTGCTTTTCCGCCGGCTCGCCATTCGACATCACCACCACGCAGCCCGGCGCATCGGCGGCGCCGTGGCGAATAAAGGCGATGCAGCTTGCATCGTCGAGAATATCCGTCTGGGCTCCGTTGGCGAAACGGCTGCGGGCCTCGATGAGTTTCGGCAGGCATTCAATGGCGGGCATATCGATTTTATACTCGTTGCCGTCATTGCCGGTGTCGGTATAGCTCGTGCCGAACAGATCGGGATAAAAGACGCAGGGCACACCCTCTTCGCGCAGCAGGATGATCGCATAGGCAAGAGGCTTGAACCAGGGCTCCACCGGCGCTTCCAGCGATTGCAGCGGCTGCGTGTCGTGATTGTCGACCAGCGTGACGGCATGGTCGGGAACGGCGGAAACAAGCGAACCATCGAAGATGCTGCGCATATCGAAATCGCCGCCCTGTTTCGAGGCATCGTGGAAGCTGTGGTGAAGGGCGACATCGAAAAGCATCAGCTGCTTGTCGACGAGTTCCAGATAGCTTTTCAACGCCTCGAGATCGGGGTGCCAATATTCCGCCACGACGAAAAGATCGGGATCGACCGTTTCGCGCATATGGCCGACCCAGTCGCGGAAGAACCAGGCCGGAATATGTTTGGCGGCATCGAGGCGGAAGCCATCGACCTGCACCTGCTCGGAGAGCCAGCGGCCCCAATATTTGAGCTCTTCGTAAACCGCCCGGTTCCTGAACTCGACATCGGCACCCATCAGATAATCGAAATTGCCGTTTTCCTGATCGACTTCCTCATTCCATTCCCCATCGCCATACTCATTGACGAGGCGGAAAATGCCGTCTTCGGTCGGCTCTTCGATATGATCGACACCGCTGAAGCACTTCAAATCCCAGATGAATTTGGAGTGTTTGCCGTTGCGGCCGGGAAAGGTGAAGCGGGTAAAGGCCAGCGCCTGAAAGTCTTCATCGTCGATTTCGGTACGGTCTTCGGGATTGACGCGGCGAACCCGTACCTTTTCCTTTTCATCCGCACCCATCTTGTGATTGAGAACCACGTCATGAATGACGCGGATGCCGTTTTCCTTCAGCGTCCGGCCCGCATGTTCGAGGGCGGCGCGATCGCCATATTTGGTGGCGACGGTGCCCTTCTGGTCGAATTCACCGAGGTCGAAGAGATCGTAGGTATCGTAACCGACCGAATAACCGCCCGCAGCACCCTTATAGGCGGGTGGCAGCCAGATATCGGTGATGCCCATTTTGGCAAGGCTTGTCGCCTTTTCGGCCACCTCGCTCCATAATTTCCCTCCGTCCGGATAATACCAATGGAAGAACTGAAGCAAGGTGCGTCCGGCCATATTTCCCTCACAGTCGTTAGCAGGTCGCGCCATAAACGGCCCGGCGGCGAAAGGGTTCCGCCGCCAGCCATGCGCGATCTGCAATTGTGAGGCCGGTGGCCTGTCCGTATATTAGCCGGCTATCTCGAGAAGGGCTGCGCCCGCCTGCAGATAGTCGCCTTCCTTGACAATGAGGCGAACTTTGCCGGCCTTGGTGGCGATAATCTGCGTCTCCATCTTCATGGCTTCCATGACGGCCAGAAGATCGCCTTGCGACACCGCATCACCGTCTTTTACCTTGAAGGACTGCAGGGTGCCGGAAACCGGGGCGGTGATTTCGCCCTCCTTTTCCTTGGGGCCGGCGGTGCCGTGAACAATCGCGCCGCCGCCGCTAACCGCACCGAGGCTGGAGAGCAGCAGGCTGGGCAGACCGACCGATACACGCTTGCCGTCGATTTCCAGAAAAGTGCGGGTGACGGAAGGGTCGTCGGCCGGTGCCGGGCGCTCCATGGCATCCGGCATGGCGGCGAAATCGGTCTCGATCCAGCGGGTGTGAACCTTGAAACCGTCCGTGCCGATGAAGTCTTCGGTTTCGATTGCGGCCCGATGGAAGGGCAGCACCGTGGCGATGCCTTCGATACGGAATTCTTTGAGCGCGCGGCGGGCGCGGCGCAGAACCTGATCGCGGTCGGCACCCGTGACGATCAGCTTCGCCATCAGCGAGTCGAACACACCCGGCACGCTGGAGCCGCTGACGACGCCACTATCCACGCGAATGCCGGGACCGGAAGGGGCGTCGAAAACCGAGATCGACCCGGGGGTCGGCAGGAAGCCCCGGCCGGGGTCTTCGGCATTGATGCGGAATTCCATCGAATGTCCACGCGGTTCCGGCGTTTCGAGGACCCGCAGCTTATGGCCTTCGGCGATACGGAACTGTTCGATGACGAGATCGATACCGGTGGTTTCTTCGGTAACGGGATGTTCCACCTGCAGGCGCGTATTGACCTCGAGGAAGGAAATCGTGCCATCGACGCCGAGCAGGAATTCGACGGTGCCGGCGCCGGAATAACCTGCAGCGGCGCAGATAGCTTTTGCAGCCGCATGGATTTTCTGCCGCTGTTCGGCGGAGAGGAAC
Organism: Agrobacterium sp. CFBP 3001; assembly: GCF_027871605.1. Lineage (NCBI taxonomy): Bacteria > Pseudomonadati > Pseudomonadota > Alphaproteobacteria > Hyphomicrobiales > Rhizobiaceae > Agrobacterium > Agrobacterium sp. CFBP 3001. The sequence goes on along the minus strand of NZ_JAQAHD010000014.1, from coordinate 115,567 downwards.
GGGGCAGGAGCCTCTTCGATCAGCTTCTGGTTCCGGCGCTGCAACGAACAATCGCGGGTGCCAAGGATGAGCACATTGCCATGCTTGTCGGCCAGAACCTGCGCCTCGATATGGCGCGGCCGGTCGAGGAAGCGCTCAAGGAAACACTCGCCGCGGCCAAAGGCGGCCGTTGCCTCGCGCACGGCGGATTCGTAGAGATCGGCGATCTCTTCCATCTTCCACGCAACCTTCAGACCGCGACCGCCGCCGCCATGGGCCGCCTTGACGGCGACGGGCAGGCCGTGTTCTTCGGCGAAGGCCGTGACTTCGGCAGCGGAAGAAACCGGGCCGTCACTGCCGGCGACCAGCGGTGCGCCGACGCCGGTGGCAATGCGCCGTGCCTCTACCTTGTCGCCCAGTGCCTCGATGACATGCGGGTCGGGGCCGATCCAGATGAGGCCGGCATCGAGAACGGCACGCGCAAATTCGGCGCGTTCGGACAGGAAACCGTAACCGGGATGAATGGCATCCGCACCGGCGCGTTGGGCAATCGCAATCAGCTTGGCGATATCGAGATAGGTCTCGGCGAGACGCACGCCCTCCAGCGCATAGGCCTCATCCGCCAGCCGGGCGAAGAGCGCATCCTGATCGGGATCGGCATAAACGGCGACCGATTGCACGCCGTAATCGCGACATGCGCGGATGATGCGGACCGCGATCTCGCCGCGATTGGCAATCAGCACTTTTTTCATCGCTCTTCTCCTCGGAATTCTGTGTTCTTGGCCGCGATTTCGGCGAAGGGGCCGATTGGGTGGAATTTGATTTTGGCGTTGACGGGGATTTGTCCCGCAAGATCGAGATGATATTCGGCGACCGCGCCGATGACGGGATAACCGCCGGTTAGCGGATGGTCGGCAAGGAAGAGAACCGGCTGGCCGCTATGGGGAATCTGGATCGCCCCTGTCGCCGTGCCTTCGCTCGGCAATTCGGCGCTGTCCTTGCGCTCCACCGGCACGTCGCCGGCAAGGCGGATGCCAACGCGGTTCGATTGCGGCGTGACCTGCCAGAGCTGGCCGGTCAGCGTCTCGACGCCCTTCTGCGTGAACCAGTCGGTGCGGGGGCCGAGAACGACGTCCAGCGTGACGACCTCGCCCATTGCCGGCGCTTCGAAGGCCGGAACCTCGTCGATCGATACGCTGGAAAGGCCGGTCTTTTCGCCTTTGAGGGAAAGGATGGCGCCTGTACCCACCGGCTCTGGGCCGACGACAGCCAGCGTATCCGTTGCGAAACTGCCGAGCACCGGCTCGACATCGAAGCCGCCGCGCACCGCAAGATAACAGCGCATGCCCTTTGGCGGCTGGCCGAAAGTGACCACATCACCGGGTTCGAGCGGCACCGGGCCATGGGTCTTTGCCGCGAAGCTGCGATCTGCCGTGGTGATGGTGACGGGGCAGGGGGCGCCTGCAATGCCGATGACGGCGCGGCTCGTGCTTTTAAAGGAAAATCCACCGAGCGTCAGTTCGAGACAGGGCGTGTTGACGGGGTTACCAACGATGCGGTTTGCGGCATTGAACGCGCCACGATCCAGTGCGCCGGAGGCCGAAACGCCCTGTCCGGTCTGGCCGAAGCGGCCGAGATCCTGAAAGATGGCGGGCATGGGGGCTGCGAGCACCTCGAAATGCGGGCCTGCTTTTGCCTGGTCTTTCCCGGCGCTGCGCGGTTCCGAGACGGGGATGTCGACCGTTTTGCCGGCCTTGTCCATGTCGAAGAAACGCACGCGGTAACCCGGCTGGAAAAGCGCGCCGGGATCGCGGTCTATATCCCACATCTTCACCGGCGTGGTGCCGATGATCTGCCAGCCGCCGGGGCTGTTTTGCGGGTAGACGCCGCTGAAGGCGCCGGCCAGCGCCACCGAACCTGCCGGAATGCGGGTGCGCGGGCTTTGCCGGCGTGGCACATGCAGCGCCGGATCGCCGCCGACCAGATAACCGAAGCCGGGAGCGAACCCGCAAAAGGCCACAGTGAATTCGCTTTCGGTGTGGCGGCGGATGACCTCTTCGATGCTCATGCCGGTCAGTTCGGCAACATCGGCAAGGTCCTCACCATTATAGTGGACGGGGATTTCCACGAGATTGTCCGAAGGCGCGATTTTTGCCGAGAGATCGCGGCTTGCCAGTCGCGCGACCAGCGCTTCGGCACCGATCTTCTCAGGGCGAAAGCGGATCATCAGGGTGCGGGCAGCCGGCACGGTCTCTTCGATACCTTCGACCGGATTGTTCTGAAGTGAGGCGAAAAGCGCCAGCGTTTCATCGAGATCGGCAAGTTCGACAAGAATGGTGGTGAGGCTGACGGGGAGAAAACGCATCATGTCCTCACGCGTGATAGGCTGAATCGGGAATGTCGGTGATGAACATGTGCCCCGGCGCATGGGTGATCGCAAAGGGTACGCCCGACGCCATCACGGCGGCCTGGGGTGTGACGCCGCAGGCCCAGAACACCGGAACTTCGCCCGGCTCGATCCGCACCGCATCGCCGAAATCAGGCTTTGCAAGATCGGTGATGCCGATCTCTTCCGGTGCGCCGACATGCACGGGCGACCCGTGTACGGCCGGAAAACGTCCCGAAATGGTCGCAGCATCGGCGACCCGCGAGGCCGGGATCGGCCGCATGGAAACGACCATATTGCCCTTCAGCCGACCGGCCGGGCGGCAGGGTCGGTTGGTGAGATACATCGGCACATTGCTCTTGTCGGTCATATGGCGGATTTCGATGCCCGCTTCCACCATCGGCGTTTCGAAGGTGAAGCTGCAGCCGATCAGGAAGGCGACGAGATCGTCACGCTCCGCCCAGGCGGCGGTTGCATCCGCTGTTTCCTCGACGAGCTTGCCGTCCCGCCAGATGCGGTAGAGCGGCAGGTCGGTTCTCAGATCTGCGCCGGGCGCGAGCAGCGTGGTGGGCGAACCGGGATCGGACACGTCCAGCACCGGGCAGGGTTTGGGATTGCGCTGCGCGTAAAGCAGGAAATCGAAGGCCCAGTCGCGCGGCAGCACGATCATGTTCGCCTGCGTGAAGCCGGGTGCAATGCCGGAAGTTGGGGCGACGAGGCCGTCGCGATAGGTCGCACGGGCCTTTCGTGCGGCGTCCGCGTTGGTGTGGTTGAGATAGGATGTCGGTATCGTCATCGGCTATCCTTTCAACGATTGGATGCGAAAGAGCGGATGTCGATGCCATCAGCCTCGAAACGGCGGCGGATTTCCTGGGCGATGGCGACGGCACCGGGGCTGTCGCCGTGCACGCAGATGGATTGCGCTTCGATTTTTATGATGCTGCCATCGATGGCCTCCAGCGTGCCTTCGCGGGCAAGCTGCACCATGCGGTCGGCGATTTTGGCCGCGTCATGCAGCACGGCACCGGCTTCGCGGCGGGAGACGAGTTGGCCCTGAGGCGTATAGGCGCGATCCGCGAAAGCTTCGGCGACGACGGCAAGACCTGCCTTGCGGGCAAGATCGAGGATGGGCGCGTTCGCAAGACCCATCAGCACCAGCGAAGGATCGATGGCCTTGATGCCGTCAATGACGGCCTGCCCCTGTTTCGCATCGTTGGCGATGCGGTTGTAAAGCGCGCCATGCGGTTTCACGTAACGCACCGTTGTGCCGGCAGCGGCGGCGACGCCTTTCAGTGCGCCGATCTGGTAGATGACATCGGCGATCAGTTCTTCCGAGGTCGCGTCCAGATCGCGGCGGCCAAAGCCAACGCGGTCCGGATAGGAGACATGGGCGCCAACGACCACGCCTTTTTCGGCGGCGGCCTTGACGGTGCGGTAGATACCGGCCGGATCGCCGGCATGAAATCCGCAGGCGATGTTGGCGCTGGAAACGATGGCGAGCATCGCCTCATCGTCTCCCATGCGCCATGCGCCGTAACTTTCGCCAAGATCGCTGTTGAGATCGATAGCGGCCATGTTTGCCTCCCTTTAGAGCATTTCCAGCAAAAGTGCGTAGCGGTTTTGCGTCCGGAAAATGCGTAAAACACTAGTTTATTACAGGCCGAGCAGGCCGAAGATGGTGCCGGCGGACTTGTAGCCCATGTACCATGTCAATGCGCAGGTCAGAACGCCAAGCACAAGCAGGATGCGTGGGTAACGATAGCCGCCCATCAGGTCTTCGCGTTTCCATGCGGCGAACAGGAAGATGCTGAGGCCGATGGGCAGGATGAGGCCGTTCAGGCCGCCGACGAAGACCAGCATGGCGGCGGGCGGCGTGGTGATCAGCAGGTAGCAGACAAGCGAGACGGCGATGAAAACGACCGTCGCCATGTTGCGGGCACGTTCGGTCATGTCCTGCTTGAAGACGGGCAGGAATGAAACCGAGGTATAGGCCGCGCCGATGACGCTGGTGATGGCCGCTGCCCAGAAGATGATGCCGAAGAGCCGGAAGCCGAGATCGCCCGCGGCCGAACGGAAGGCCTGTGCGGCCGGATTGGCGGCCTGGCCCGACGTATCGATGATGACGCCGCTGGCGACGACGCCGAGAATGGCGAGGAACAGCACATAGCGCATGACGCCCGTGACGGCGATGCCGGTCAGCGCCGCGCGGTTGACGGCAGGCAGGTTTTCGATGCCGACCATGCCCCGGTCCAGCAGCCGGTGTGCGCCGGAATAGGTGATGTAGCCGCCGACGGTGCCGCCGACGATGGTGGTGATGGTTGCGAAATTGATCGTATCCGGCAGGAAGGTCTGGCGGAAGGCGTCACCCACCGGCGGTGCGGAAACGAAGGCCACATAAAGTGTCAGCACGATCATCAGGATGCCTGCGAAAATGATGAACCGGTCGACGGCAAGGCCTGCGCGTTTGGAAACGAAGATGGCGATGGAAAAGACCGCGCTGATGGCGCCGCCGATTTTCGGGTCCAGCCCGAAAATGGCGTTCAGGCCAAGGCCGGTGCCGCCAATATTGCCGATGTTGAAGAACAGGCCGCCGATAATGACGAGAATGGCCAGAAGATAACCGGAGCCGGGAATAGCGGCATTGGCAATATCGGATGCGCGCATGCGCGTCAGCGTCACGATACGCCAGATGTTGAGCTGGACGACGAAGTCGATGAGGATGGAGGCAAGGATGCCGAAGGCGAAGGCGGCACCGAGCTGGGTCGTGAATGTCGCCGTCTGCGTGATGAAGCCGGGACCGATGGCGGATGTCGCCATCAGGAAGATCGCGCCCATCAGGGATGCGCGTTTTGACATTTTCACATCGGCAGTCGGGGTGAGCTTTTTCTGCTCCATGGATTTTCTCCGCTCCTGTCGCAATCCGCCCCTCGCGGATGCTTTATGCGGACGATCTTGTCCTGTTCTGCGAAATTGTCAACTTTGTTCAACAATATAAAGTTATCGTTCTTTCATTTTGTCCATTTGTTGGACGTAATGAGCAGGATTTAATCACGTTTTTTTCGTGCTTTGCTAATGCTTTGTGCTATGGGCAATCATGCCGTGTCCGAACATGCCTGTCACGGAATTCCCGATGCTGCATTGCTCTTAAGGAAAGGAGCGCCATGACCGAAACGATAGAGGGTCTGCCGCTTGCGGATCGATTGGCCAAGGGTATTCGCACCCTACTGATCTCCGGCGAGTTGATGCCGGGACAGCGCCTATCAGAGGCAGCCTTCAGTGAACGTTTCGACGTCTCGCGCAATTCGCTGCGCGAAGCTTTCCGGTTGTTGACCAAGGACGGGCTTCTGCGCCACGAGGCAAATCGCGGCGTGTTCGTCGCCGTTCCCACCATGTCCTCGGTCATCGATATTTATCGGGTGCGACGCATGGTGGAATGCGGCGCACTTCGCCAGGCCTGGCACAAGCATCCCGCAATCAAGACGATGCGGGCAGCGGTCGAGGACGCCAAGGTCAAGCGTGAAGATGCAGACTGGCTGGGTGTGGGCAGCGCCAACATGAAATTTCACGCCGCCGTCGTCGATCTTCTCGACAGCGCTCGCCTCAGCGATTTTTACGAGCGTATCGCCGCTGAACTCAGGCTTTGTTTCGGTTTGCTGAAAGATCCCGAACAGCTTCATTCTCCCTTCGTGGACATGAACAGCAAGATCCTGTCGCTGATGGAAGAGGGCAAGGCGCAAGAGGCCGGCGACGAGATGGAAATCTATCTCAATCTGTCCGAGCGGACGGTTTTGAAGGCGCTTGAACGCGCCGTCGAACACGCTTCCTGACATGACGGGCGGCAGGGGAAAAAACGGCCCTTGCCGCTCCCGCCATTTTTTGCATCCGCAGCCGATTGCCAAGTTTGCTGCGCTGCGTCATCAATGCTGACATGACGCTTCGCGACCTGACCATTCTCGTTATCGACGAAAACGCGATCCGCGCCTCCATCATCGAGGAGGGGCTGCGCGAGGCCGGCTATCATCGCGTCACCGTCATCCACGAGGTGAACGGGGTGGCGCGCACCATCGAGACGCTGCAGCCCGATGTCATCTTCATCGATCTCGAAAATCCCAATCGTGACATGATGGAGCATCTGTTCCAGCTTACCCGCACGGTCGGCCGGCCGATCGCCATGTTTGTCGATCGCTCCGACACCGCGTCCATTGAGGCGGCCGTCGAGGCGGGCGTTTCCGCCTATGTGGTGGACGGGCTGAAGAAGGAGCGGGTCAAGCCCATTCTCGACATGGCGGTCAGCCGCTTCAATGCCTTCAGCCGTCTGCAGCGGGAACTTGCCGAAGCGAAATCGGCGCTTGAGGAACGCAAGGTCATCGAGCGCGCCAAGGGCATTCTGATGAAGATGCGCGGCCTTTCCGAAGAGGAGGCCTTTGCCCTTTTGCGGCAAACCGCAATGAACGAGAAGAAGAAGATTTCCGAGATCGCGCAAAGCGTGGTCACCGCGGCCGGTCTGTTGATGTAACGAACCGCCGGTCGGACAGTGTGGAGTGAATGATATGGCGGCACCGGAAAAAACGGCCGGATCAGACAGCGGCGTAACGCAAGCACCGGCAATCGTCGGCAGCGACCGGCAGAAAATTCTGCGTGCCGGCTTTATTCCGCTTGTCGACGCATCCGTCCTGATTGCTGCGGCCGAATTCGGTTTCGCAGAACGCGAAGGCCTTTCGCTCGATCTCGTCAAGGATGTTTCCTGGGCGAATGTGCGCGACCGGCTGGCGTTTCGGCAATTCGATATCGCCCACATGCTGTCGCCAATGCCCGTCGCCTCCATGCTCGGGCTTGGCTCAAATCCGTCGCCGACGATCACGCCCTTTTCACTCGGGCGCGGCGGCAATGCGATCACGCTTTCGACCCGGCTGTTTGCACGGATGAAGACTTTGACCGGGCTTTCCGAAACGGCCGGAGCGCTCGAAAATGCCGAGGCGTTGAAGCGGGTGCTCGATGATATGCGCGCCCGCGGCGAACCGCCGCCGACGCTTGGCATGACCTATCCATTTTCATCGCATAATTACGAGTTTCGCTACTGGCTTGCCGCCGGCGGCATTCACCCCGATCACGATGTCAAGCTTGTGGTCGTGCCGCCGCCATTGACCTCGGATGCGCTTGCCGCAGGGGCCATTGACGGTTTCTGCGTCGGAGCGCCGTGGAACATCGTCGCCGCCGAGCGCGGTGTCGGCCGGATCGTTGCGGCCAAGCAGGATTTGTGGCCTTCCGCACCGGAAAAAGTCATCGGCATGCGACCCGAATGGGCGGAAAACCAGCAGGAAACGGTCGGACGGTTGCTGAAGGCGCTCGATGCCGCCGCGCGCTGGTGCGACCTAGCCGAAAATCACGATGATCTCAGCGCTGCCCTTGCCGATCCCCGTTATATCGGCGCACCGGAAGGTATCATTCGCCGTGTGCTTGCCGGTGAATTCAGTATCGACAGCCAGGGCAACCGCCGGGTGATCGACAATTATTTCATCTTCCACGATGGTCACGCCAATTATCCGCGCCAGAGCCAGGCATTGTGGATCTACAGCCAGATGATCCGCTGGGGGCAGGCCGAGTTTTCCCAGGCCGGTGTGGAGGCCGCCCTGTCTGCCTACCGGCCGGATATTTATCGGGCGGCGCTTGGCGACGCCAATGCACCTGACGATGCCGATATCCGCATCGAAGGGCAGGAAGAGCAGGACCGTTTCGTGGATGGCCTCATATTCGATCCCGCCGACATTGCAGGCTACGTGAACGCCTTTTCCGTGCGCACCGCCGCACCGTTTTCTCCGACTTCAGGCGAGACGTAAGCGGCGTCTTGCCTTGCGGGCTGCGCAAATTTCAAGCGCAGGATTCTGCTCTTTGCACAAATGGAAGACAGAAAGCACGCTGATTAAAATTTAATCAGTAGATTGATTTTAAAAAATACTCTTTTATTTTCAATAATATAATCTGGTTTTTATAAACTGGCACGCCTCTTGCTTCTTGTTTTTTGCACCGGTCAACGGCGATCGGGGCAAAGCAAGGCGCGGCATAGGCGCTTTCAGAAGACACAGACGTCGCAAGGTTTTGCTGCCCGGAACACCTCCCGTTCCGCAGGCGCAAACACCGAGCGGCGTTTTTTTATTTTCAGGTTTTTTCGCAAGCGAAAGCGTCACCCGCAGAGGTGGCCCAATAAGGGGAACATGCGAATGAAAAAGATATTCTCCGGCGATGTCAGCCGCCGCACGATACTGAAGACGACAGCCACCGCCGCCCTTGTCAGCGCCGTGCGCGTGGCCTTTCCGTGCGGTGCTTTCGCAGCCACCGCTGAGCCCGAGGTGAAAGGCGCGAAAATCGGCTTCATCGCGCTCACCGATGCCGCCCCGCTCATCATTGCGGCGGAAAAGGGCCTGTTCGCCAAACACGGCATGCCGGATGTCGAGGTTCTGAAACAGGCCTCCTGGGGCGCGACGCGCGACAATCTCGTGCTAGGCGGCGCATCGAACGGCATCGACGGTGCGCATATTCTGACGCCCATGCCCTATCTCATGCATACCGGCAAGGTGACCCAGAACAATGTGCCGGTGCCGATGACCATCCTCGCCCGCCTCAACCTCGACAGCCAGGGCATTTCCGTCGCCAAGGAATATGCCGAAACCGGCGTTCAGCTGGATGCCTCCAAGCTGAAGGCGGCTTTCGAGAAAAAGAAGGCCGAGGGCAAGGAAATCAAGGCCGCCATGACCTTCCCCGGCGGCACGCATGATCTCTGGATTCGCTATTGGCTGGCCGCCGGCGGCATCGATCCGGACAAGGACGTCTCTACCATCGTCGTTCCGCCGCCGCAGATGGTCGCCAATATGAAGGTGGGCAATATGGACGTCTTCTGTGTGGGCGAACCCTGGAACGAGCAGCTCGTTAATCAGGGCATCGGTTTTACCGCCTGTACCACCGGCGAACTCTGGAAGGGCCATCCGGAAAAGGCGCTCGGCATGCGCGCCGACTGGGTGGAAAAGAACCCCAATGCCACCAAGGCGCTGCTGATGGCGGTGATGGAAGCGCAGCAATGGTGCGACGAGATGGCGAACAAGGAGGAAATGTCCACCATCCTCGGCAAACGCCAATGGTTCAATGTGCCGCCGAAGGATGTGCTTGGCCGCCTGAAGGGCAATATCAATTACGGCAACGGCCGCGTGCTCGAAAATACCGGCCTGCAGATGAAGTTCTGGCAGGACCATGCCTCCTATCCCTTCCGCAGCCACGACAGCTGGTTCATCGCGGAAAACATCCGCTGGGGCAAATTCGCACCCGATACGGATGTGAAAGCGCTGGTGGAGAAGGTGAACCGTGAGGATATCTGGCGCGCGGCGGCCAAGGATCTCGGCGTCGCCGATCTTCCCGCCTCCACCTCGCGTGGCAAGGAAACCTTCTTCGACGGCAAGGTCTTCGACCCGGAAAATCCGTCGGCCTATCTCGAAAGCCTGTCCATCAAGGCGGCCTCCTGAGGAGGAGACCCGGGGTGTCGCCCCTCATCCGCCAGGTGCGCTGCCCAACCGGCGCGACTGAAGACCGGATGAGGGGCGAGCCCCAGACCGCAACCGACATCAAGAGGAAATGCCCATGTCCGCATTGGCCCGAAAATTCAAGGAAGAGCCGCACCAGCCGGCAACGCAGAAAGCAAATGTCGTGTCGCTTGCGCCGAAACAGTCGCCGCGGATCGATCTGCGCAAATGGGGTGCGGCCGCTGCCCGCAACATCGTACCGCCGTTCATCGTCCTCGCCATTCTGCTGGGCGTCTGGCAATTGCTCTGTTCCGCCCCCGGCTCATCGCTGCCGCCCCCGAGCCAGGTTTTCGAGGAGAGCTACGATCTCATCGTATCGCCGTTCTTCCATAATGGTTCGCAGGATATCGGCCTTGGCTGGCGCGTGCTGGTCTCGCTGGAGCGTGTGGCTTACGGTTTCGGCCTCGCCGCCATTGCCGGCATCATTCTCGGCGCTGTCGTCGGTCAGTCGGTCTGGGCCATGCGCGGTCTCGATCCGATCTTCCAGGTGCTGCGCACCGTGCCGCCGCTTGCCTGGCTGCCGCTTTCGCTGGCCGCCTTTCAGGACAGCAATCCTTCGGCCATTTTCGTGATCTTCATCACCTCCATCTGGCCGGTCATCATCAATACCGCAGTCGGCGTGCGCAATATTCCGCAGGACTACCGCAACGTGGCGCAGGTGCTGCGACTCAACCAGCTCGAATTCTTCTTCAAGATCATGCTGCCTTCGGCGGCACCCTACATCTTCACCGGCCTGCGTATCGGTGTCGGCCTTTCGTGGCTCGCAATCGTCGCGGCGGAAATGCTGACCGGCGGCGTCGGCATCGGTTTCTTCATCTGGGATGCGTGGAACTCCTCGCGCCTGCCCGACATCATCGTGGCGCTTGTCTACATCGGCGTCGTCGGCTTCGTGCTCGACAAGCTGGTGGCGGCGCTCGGCAAGGTCATCACCCGCGGCGCTGCGGCAAATTAAGAGGGCGACGATCATGAACGCTTATCTGAAGCTCGATCACATCGACAAATATTTCGACAAGGGCGGTTCGCGCGCCGAGGTGCTGAAAGGCATCAATCTCACCATCGAAAAAGGCGAATTCGTCTCCGTCATCGGCCATTCCGGTTGCGGCAAATCCACCATGCTCAATCTCATCGCCGGACTGACGAAAGTGTCTGCCGGCGCCGTTCTGCTCGAAAACCGCGAGGTCAACGAGCCCGGCCCGGAACGCGCCGTCGTGTTCCAGAACCACAGCCTGCTGCCTTGGCTTTCGGTTTATGAAAACGTGAACCTCGCCGTCGAGAAGGTCTTCCGCAATACCAAGACCCGGGCCGAGCGGCATGACTGGGTCATGCGCAATCTCGATCTCGTGCAGATGGCCCATGCTAAGGACAAGAAACCGTCTGAAATTTCCGGCGGCATGAAACAGCGCGTCGGCATTGCCCGCGCGCTCGCCATGGAGCCGAAGATCCTGCTGCTCGACGAGCCTTTCGGTGCGCTGGACGCGCTGACCCGTGCCCATCTCCAGGACGCGGTGATGGAAATCCACGCCCGGCTTGGCAACACCATGGTCATGATCACTCATGATGTCGACGAGGCGGTGCTGCTTTCCGACCGTATCGTGATGATGACCAACGGTCCGGCAGCCCACATCGGCGAAGTGCTGGAGGTGCCGCTGGCACGCCCGCGCAACCGCATCGAGCTCGCATCCGACAAGACCTACCTCAAATGCCGCGAGGCCGTGCTGAAGTTCCTTTACGAACGTCACCGCTTCGTCGAAGCTGCGGAGTAACGACCATGACGCAAAAACTCGTCATCATCGGCAATGGCATGGCGCCGGGGCGCATGCTGGAGAACCTGTTCGAAACCGCTCCCGGCCTTTACGACGTCACCATTTTTAACGCCGAGCCGCGCGTCAATTACGACCGCATCATGCTCTCGCCGGTGCTTTCTGGCGAAAAGAGCTATGAAGACATCGTCATTCATAATGACGAATGGTATGCGGCTAACAATGTGACGCTGCACAAGGGTGCGAAGGTCACCGGCATCGACCGCGACAGAAAGACCGTGACCAGCGAAAACGGCATCACGGTTTCCTACGACAAGCTGGTGATCGCCACCGGTTCGTTGCCCTTCATCATTCCCGTCCCCGGCCACCAATTGCCGGGCGTGCTCGCCTACCGCGATCTCGACGATGTGACGAAGATGCTGGAAATCGCCGAGGGCAAGGGCCGCGCCATCGTCATCGGCGCCGGTCTTCTCGGGCTGGAAGCCGCCTATGGCCTCAAGCGCCAGGGCATGGACGTTACCGTCATCCACCTGATGCCGACGATCATGGAGCGCCAGCTCGATCCAGCAGCGGCCTATCTTCTCGAAAAGGCGCTTAACGAGCGCGGCATCGACATCATCACCAAGGCCAATACCAAATGCATTCTGGGTGAGGAGAAGGTCGAGGGCATCGAGCTGGAAGATGGCCGCGTCATCAAGGGCGACATGGTGGTGATGGCGGTCGGCATCCGTCCTGCCTCGGGCCTCGCCAAGGAGGCGGGTATAGCCGTCAATCGCGGCATCGTGGTGGATGATGGCATGATGACGTCCGACGCCTCGATCTATGCGCTCGGCGAATGCGCCGAGCATCGCGGCATGTGCTACGGACTGGTCGCGCCGCTTTATGAATCGGCGCGGGTGCTGGCGGACCGGCTGTGCGGCGGCTCGGCCGAATATCACGGCTCTGTCACCAATACCAAGCTGAAGGTCACCGGCATCAACCTGTTTTCCGCCGGTGATTTCGCCGAAGGCGACGACCGCGAGGAAATCGTGCTGCGCGATGCCACCGCCGGTGTCTATAAGCGCCTGATCCTCAAGGAAAACCGCATCATCGGCGCGGTGCTTTACGGCGAGACGGCGGACGGCTCGTGGTTCTTCGATCTGATGAAGAAATCGACCGATATTTCCGCCATGCGCGAAACCCTGATCTTCGGCCAGGCCTATCAGGGAGGGTCGCCACTGGACCCTATGGCGGCCGTTGCAGCCTTGCCGGATGATGCGGAAATCTGCGGCTGCAACGGCGTCTGCAAGGGCAAGATCACATCGGCCATCACCTCCAAGGGGCTGACATCGCTGGACGATGTGCGCGCCCACACGAAGGCATCCGCCTCCTGCGGCAATTGCACCGGCCTTGTCGAGCAGCTGATGACGATAACGCTCGGTGACAGCTACAATCCCGCTGCCGTGCAGCCCATGTGCAAATGCACCGATCTTGGCCACGACGATGTGCGCCGTCTCATCAAGGCGAAGGGGCTGAAGACCATTCCCGCCGTGATGCAGGAGCTGGAATGGAAGACCTCCTGCGGCTGCGCCAAATGCCGGCCGGCGCTCAATTATTACCTCGTCTGCGACTGGCCGGATGAATATGCCGACGATTACCAGTCGCGTTTCATCAATGAGCGCGTCCACGCCAATATCCAGAAGGACGGTACCTATTCCGTCGTTCCGCGCATGTGGGGCGGCGTCACCTCTTCCTCCGAGCTCCGGGCGATTGCGGATGTGGTCGACAAGTTCGAAATCCCGATGGTGAAGGTGACGGGCGGCCAGCGCATCGATCTTCTCGGCATCGAGAAGGAGGATCTGCCGGCGGTCTGGGCCGATCTCGGCAAGGCTGGTTTCATTTCCGGCCAGGCTTACGCCAAAGGTTTGCGCACGGTCAAAACCTGCGTCGGCCAGCAATGGTGCCGCTTCGGCACGCAGGATTCCACCGGCCTTGGCATCCGCATCGAAAAATTCATGTGGGGCTCGTGGACACCCGCCAAGCTGAAACTTGCGGTCTCAGGCTGTCCGCGCAACTGCGCGGAGGCGACCTGCAAGGATATCGGCGTGATCTGCGTCGATTCCGGTTTCGAGATCCATTTCGCCGGTGCCGCCGGCCTCGATATCAAGGGCACGGAAGTTCTGGGTCTCGTCAAAACCGAGGATGAGGCGCTGGAGCATATCGTGGCGCTGACGCAGATGTATCGCGAACAGGCCCGCTATCTTGAGCGCATTTACAAATGGGCCAAGCGCATCGGTTATGACGAAATCCGCCGCCAGATCATGGACGATGCGGAAAAGCGCAAGGCCTATTTCGATCGCTTCGTCTTCAGCCAAAAATTCGCGCAGGTCGATCCCTGGTCGGAACGCGTATCCGGCCACGACAAGCACGAATTCAGGCCCATGGCGGCGATCGGTTTCAATCAGGCGGCGGAGTGAGAACGATGGACAGCAACTGGATCGATATTGGCGATATCTCCGACATTCCCCTGCGCGGCGCGCGTTGCGTCAAAACGCCGATGGGCAAGATCGCCGTGTTCCGCACGGCGGAAAATCAGGTCTTCGCCATCGAGGACCACTGCCCGCACAAGGGCGGGCCGCTGAGCCAGGGCATCGTGCATGGCGCTTCGGTGACATGTCCTTTGCATAATTGGGTCATTTCGCTGGAAACTGGCAAGGCCTTGGGGGCGGATGAGGGCGAGGTGAGGACCATTCCGGTGCGTAATCTGGATGGAAGGCTTTCGATAGCGCTCGAAACCCTGATGATTGCGGCGGAGTGAATTGCGATGGCGGTGGCGTTACCCCCCTCTGTCCTGCCGGACATCTCCCCCTCAAGGGGGGAGATCACTCGCGGCACAAACGTCCATTCACAACTGGCGTCGTTGCCGGTGGAGAGGAAACGGGGAGCCATCCGCTTGTCGATCTCTCCCCTTGAGGGGGAGATGTCCGGCAGGACAGAGGGGGGTAACCGCCACGCACTGAGGGGGCAAACCCATGCCCACTGAAACAAAAACCACCTGTCCCTATTGCGGCGTTGGCTGCGGCGTCATCGCCACCGTCAACGACGATGGCGCGGTATCCGTCAGAGGCGATGAGGATCACCCCGCCAATTTCGGACGGCTGTGCTCCAAAGGTTCGGCTCTGGCCGAAACCATCGACCTCGACGGTCGCCTGCTCCACCCGGAAATCGCCGGCAGGCGGGCGTCATGGGACGAAGCGCTTGACCTCGTCGCTTCCCGGTTTTCTCAAGCCATCGCCGAACACGGCCCGGACTCCGTCGCCTTTTACGTCTCCGGCCAATTGCTGACCGAGGATTATTATCTCGCCAACAAGCTGATGAAGGGTTTCATCGGCTCGGCCAATATCGATACCAATTCAAGGCTGTGCATGTCGTCTTCCGTCGCCGGCCATCGCCGTGCCTTTGGGGCCGATACGGTGCCGGGCACCTATGAGGATATGGAGCTTGCCGATCTGGTGATCCTCACCGGTTCCAATCTCGCCTGGTGCCATCCAGTGCTTTACCAAAGGCTTGCGGCGGCAAAGGCTGCGCGGCCGGAAATGAAAGTCGTCGTTATCGATCCGCGTCGGACGATGAGCGCCGATATTGCCGATATGCACCTCGCCATCCGCCCGGATGGAGATGTGGCACTGTTTACCGGCTTGCTGGCGCATCTTTCTGATAGTCCCGCAATCGATCGCGGTTATGTGGAAAATCACACGCTCGGTTTTGATGCGGCGATGCAGGCAGCAAACGGACACAGCCTGCCGGAGATCGCCGAAGCCACCGGCCTGACGATTGCCGAACTGATTTCCTTTTACGAATTGTTCGAACGCACCGAAAAAACCGTCACCTGCTACAGCCAGGGCGTCAACCAGTCTAAAAGCGGCACCGACAAGGTCAACGCTATCATCAATTGCCACCTTGCCACCGGCCGCATCGGCAGGCCGGGCATGGGGCCGTTTTCGCTGACCGGCCAGCCGAACGCCATGGGCGGGCGCGAGGTCGGCGGGCTGGCCAACATGCTGGCCGCCCATATGGCCATCGAAAATGCCGAGGATCGCGACCGTGTGCGGCGCTTCTGGGCCTCGCCCGCCATTGCGGAAAAACCCGGCCTGAAGGCGGTGGACATGTTCAGGGCCGTGGCCGATGGCCGCATCAAGGCGCTGTGGATCATGGCGACCAACCCGGTGGTTTCCATGCCGGATGCCGGTGCCGTCGAGGCGGCCATCAAGGCGTGTCCTTTCGTCGTGGTGTCCGATGTCATGGCGAATACCGATACGGCCCGCCATGCCCATGTGCTTCTGCCATCGCTTGGTTGGGGGGAAAAGGACGGCACCGTCACCAATTCCGAGCGGCGCATTTCCCGCCAGCGCGGTTTTCTCGCGGTACCCGGCGAAGCGAAAGCGGACTGGTGGCAAATGGCGGAAGTGGGCCGGCGCATGGGTTTCGGCACGGCCTTCGCCTATGGCCAGCCATCGGAGATTTTTGCCGAACATGCCGCTCTTTCCGGCTTTGAGAACGCGGGCAGTCGCGATTTCGATATCAGCGGTGTCGAGCGGAATTCCTACGATGCGATGACGCCGTTTCAATGGCCGAAAGCCGGGCCGGGCGACGCCGTCGTTACCCGCTTTTTCGCCGATGGCCGGTTTTACCATGCCGATGGCAAGGCGCGGTTTATTGTCACCACCCTGCCGGAGACGGGCAGAACATCGGCGGATTATCCGCTGACGCTGAATACCGGCCGCATCCGCGATCAATGGCACACCATGACCCGCACGGGCAAAAGTGCGCGCCTTACTGCCCATATCGCCGAACCTTTCGCCGAGCTTCATCCGCGCGATGCGCAGACGCTGGGAATAGAAAGCGCCGATCTGGTGGAGCTGGAAAGTCCCCATGGCAAGGTTCTGCTGCGGGCGCTGGTGAGCGAAAGGCAGGCGCGCGGCTCGGTGTTTGCGCCGATGCACTGGAACGACCAGTTCGCCTCGCAGGCGCGCATCGATGTTGTGGTTGCGCCGGTGACGGACCCATATTCAGGCCAGCCCGCCTCGAAAAACGTGGCAGTAAGGGCAAGGCGCTTCGAAGCGAAAGCCTATGGTTTCGCCATCTCCCGCGTCCGGCCGGATGCACCGGATTGTGCTTACTGGGCCACGGCCAAAGCGGATGGCGGTTATCGCATGGAGCTCGCCTTTGCCGAGGAGCCGCAGGACTGGACACTCTGGGCGCGACAGGTCTTCGGCATCGAGGCCAGGGTCGAGCCGCTGGGTTATAGTGACCGGCAGACGGGTGACCTGCGCCTCGCCTTCTTCGACGGCGATATCCTGCTGGCAGCGCTGTTCGTCGCCAGGCAGCCGGTGGCCGTCGCCCGCAACTGGGCGATCTCGCAACTTGCCGAGCGTCATGAGGATCTGCGCATGCGTTTTGCGCTGGTTGCCGGTCGCCCCGGTGCCGGCCGCGCCGATCCGGGCGCCACCGTCTGCTCCTGCTTTAACGTCGGAGTGAACCAGATTACCGCGGCCATCCGCGAAGGCTGCCGCAGCGTCGAAGCCATAGGCAAGGCGTTGAATGCCGGAACCAATTGCGGCTCCTGCCGCGCTGAAATCAGGGGGATCATCGATGGATGCCTTAAAACCGCAGCGGAATGAACCGGCCCGCATGGAAAGATTAGCCAAGTTGCCGGTCTTCTGGGGGCTTGAGGGCAAGCGCGTGGTGCTGGCGGGCGGATCGGACGGGGCCGCCTGGAAGGCGGAACTGCTGCTGGCCTGCGGGGCGGAATTGCATCTTTATTGCGAGGAGAGCGGGCTTTCGGAAAGCTTTGCAGTGCTTGTCGCAAAAAGCCAGATGCTGAGATGGCATGACCGTCCGTGGGGTCCGGATATCTTCGGCGGCGCGGAACTGGCTCTGGCGGATTGCGAGACCGATGCGGAAGCCGCGAGCTTCTACGATGCCGCGCGCGCGGCCGGCGTTCCCGTCAATGTCATCGACAAGCCGGAATTCTGCCAGTTCCAGTTTGGCTCCATCGTCAATCGCTCGCCCGTGGTGGTATCTATTTCCACCGATGGCGCAGCACCCATTCTGGCGCAGGCTATCCGCCGGCGCATTGAGACATTGCTGCCGCTTTCGCTGAAGGATTGGGGCGCGCTTGCCCAGACAATCCGCGAGCGCGTCAATCTGCGGCTCGCTCCCGGCGCGTCGCGGCGCTCTTTCTGGGAAAAATTCGTCGATCGGGCTTTTACCGAAAGGCTGGATGAGGGCAGCGAGGAACGGCTGCTTGCGGATATCGGAATGCAGGCTGCGCGGGCAGGATCGGGGCGCGGCCTTGTGACGCTTGTGGGCGCCGGACCGGGCGATGCCGAACTGCTGACACTGAAAGCGGTGCGCGCTTTGCAGGCGGCCGATGTCATCCTGTTCGACGATCTCGTCTCGGCCGAGGTGCTGGAACTGGCGCGGCGGGAGGCGAAACGCATGCTGGTCGGCAAGCGTGGCGGCCGGGAAAGCTGCAGGCAGGAAGACATCAATGACATGATGATCCGTCTCGCCAAGGCCGGCAAACGGGTGGTGCGGTTGAAATCCGGCGATCCAATGATTTTCGGGCGCGCCGGCGAGGAAATCGCTGCGCTGGAGGCTGAAAATATCCCGGTCGAGATCGTGCCCGGCATTACCGCCGCAAGCGCCATGGCCTCGCGCCTGGGTGTGTCCCTGACCCATCGCGACCATGCCCAGTCGGTACGCTTCATCACCGGCCATTCCCGACAGGGAAGGCTGCCGGAGAATATCGACTGGAAATCGCTGTCCGACCCTTCCGTAACCACGGTCTTTTACATGGGTGGGCGCACCGCAGCCGAGATCGAAGCTGCCCTGCTTGCCCATGGCATGCCTGCCTTGACGCCCGTTGCCATCATGATTTCCGTCAGTCGCTCAAACGAACAGCGCTGGTGCGGTTCGCTTACGCAATTGGCTGCGGCCGTTGAGAGGCTGGGTGTAAACGAACCGGTGCTAATCGGCATCGGCGATGCATTTGGTGCCGCGTCTTCGGCGATGTCCCGTTCCAGCCCGCTCATTCAGAAAGTCGGCTAAATAATATCGTCAAATGGCGTCGTGGGGTTCACGACCTGTTTTCATCCCGCCACTATCGCTGCTGCAAAACCGTCCCTTGACATTGGTTTTTCGTTCGCTCTTCAATAAAACGAAAAAATTGAAAGAGGAGGGAGGGTGAAATGCTGCTCACACCGCGTCAGGATGAAATCGTTGCGCTGGCGAAAGCGAACGGGCGGGTGCTGGTCGACGAGCTGGCGGCGCGGTTCTCCGTCACTCCCCAGACGATCCGCAAGGATCTGAACGATCTCTGCGATACGCGGGTTTTAACCCGCATCCACGGCGGCGCGCTTTTTCCAAGCGGCAATGAAAACGTCAAATACGAGGCGCGTCGGGCGATAGCCTCTTCCGAAAAGCAGGCGATAGGCGCCGCCGCCGCCGCCCTTATCCCGAACAACTCGTCACTCTTCATCAATATCGGCACGACGACCGAAGCCGTGGGCGAAGCGCTGGCGGATCATCACGAGTTGATGGTCATTACCAACAACATCAATGTTGCCAACAGGTTGCGTGTCTTCCCCGGTATCGAGGTGGTGATTGCCGGCGGTGTCGTGCGCGGTTCCGATGGCGGTATCGTCGGCGAGGCGGCGGTGGATTTCATTCGCCAGTTCAAGGTGGATTTTGCGGTCATCGGCGTTTCGGCCATCGATGAGGATGGCGCTTTGCTGGATTTCGACTTTCGTGAGGTCAAGGTCGCGCAGGCAATCATCTCCAATGCGCGCCATGTCATTCTGGTGTCGGATTCGCTCAAATTCGAGCGCACGGCTCCGGTTCGTATCGGCCATCTTTCCCAGGTGCATACTTTCATCACCGATCATTGTCCGGTGGATTCGATCCGGTCCATCTGTGCCGATCATGACGTCCGGTTGATCGAAACCGAGATGGTCGAGTCCTGATCGGGATAGCCCATGAATTTCGTTTGACATTCGTTTTGTCTTCGAATTAGATGTTCGTGCTTTCAGTATATCGATGAGGAGAGCGTCGATGAAAGCGCGGGAGGGTCCATGTCTGACGAGGCAATCCACGATATTTTCGTGATCGGCGGCGGTATCAATGGCTGCGGCATCGCGCGTGACGCCGTCGGCAGGGGCTATTCCGTCGCGCTTGCGGAAATGAACGATTTCGCCTCCGGCACCTCGTCCGCCGCTACCAAGCTTATCCATGGCGGTTTGCGTTATCTCGAACATTACGAGTTTCGTCTGGTGCGCGAAGCGCTGATGGAACGTGAGGTGCTGTGGGCCATGGCGCCGCACATCATCTGGCCCATGCGCTTCGTATTGCCGTTCCAGAAAGGTGGCGTGCGCCCGGCTTGGCTCGTGCGTCTCGGGCTATTTCTGTACGACCATCTCGGCGGCCGCAAGCTTCTGCCCGCGACCCGCTCGCTCGATCTGCGCCGCGATCCCGCCGGGAAACCTTTGAAACCGATTTTTGCCCGCGCCTTCGAATATTCGGATGGCTGGGTGGACGATGCCCGCCTGGTGGTGCTGAATGCCCGCGACGCCGCCAATCGCGGCGCGCTCATCCTCAACCGCACGCAGGTGGTTTCGGCCCGGCGCGAAGGCGCCTTCTGGCATGTCGAAACCAAAAATGCGGCCGGAGAGACCAAAACCTACCGGGCGCGCATGCTGGTGAATGCCGCGGGTCCCTGGGTGGACAAGGTGCTGTCCTCGGCATTTGGCAAAAACAATGTCCATAATGTCCGCCTGGTGCAGGGCAGCCACATCATCGTGCGCAAGAAATTTTCCGATCCGCGTGCCTATTTTTTCCAGAATCCGGACGGGCGGATCATCTTCGCCATTCCCTATGAACAGGACTTTACGCTGATCGGCACGACGGATCGCGACTATACCGCCGACCCCCGGGCTGTTAAGATCAGCGACGAGGAGATCAGCTATCTTTGCAATGCGGCGAGCGAATATTTCGTTGAACCGGTGGAGCCGGCGGATATCGTCTGGACCTATTCCGGCGTGCGCCCGCTGTTCGATGACGGAGCATCGAAAGCGCAGGAAGCGACCCGCGATTATGTGCTGAAAACCGAAGGGGCGGAAGGTGAAGCGCCGCTTCTCAATATTTTCGGCGGCAAGCTCACCACCTATCGGCGGCTTGCCGAACATGCTCTTGAAAAAATCGGCGATGCGCTGGGTGAAAAGGGTGCGCCATGGACGGCGGGCTCGCATTTGCCGGGTGGAAATTTCGGCGCCGAGGCCTACACCGCGGAAGTTTCGGCGCTGCGGTCGCGTTACCCCTTTCTTGAAGAGCGTCATGCGGAGCGGCTTGTGCGCTGCTACGGAACGGATGCGGCGGTGCTGATCGGCAATGCCACGGAGGCGGCGGCGCTCGGGCGGTATTTCGGCGGTACGCTGTACGAGGCTGAGGTTCGCTGGCTGATGGCGCGGGAATGGGCGCTGACGGCGGAGGATATTCTGTGGCGTCGCACCAAGCAGGGGCTCTTTTTTACCCCGGAAGAGGTGCGTGAGCTGGAGGATTATGTCGAAGACATTGCAGGTGGGCGCTTAAGGGCAATCTGACGATCCGGATAAAAGCGGAGGAGGCTTTGGATCACCATGCTTGAATTGCGAAACGTCTCTAAGATGGTTGGCGGTGAATATCATATTCACCCGACCGATCTGACGTTGCACCGCGGAAGCCTGAACGTCCTTCTTGGACCGACACTTTCGGGCAAGACGACGCTGATGCGGCTGATGGCCGGGCTGGACAAGCCGAGCGCGGGCTCGATCTTTTTCAATGGCGAAGATGTGACGGGGTGGCCGGTGCAGAAGCGCAACGTCGCCATGGTCTATCAGCAGTTCATCAACTATCCGGCGCTCAGCGTTTACGAAAACATCGCCTCGCCGATGCGCGTTGCCGGCAAGGACCAGGCGACCATCGACAGGGAAGTGAGGAAAGCCGCCGAGCTTCTGAAGCTGACGCCCTATCTCGACCGCACGCCGCTCAATCTTTCCGGCGGCCAGCAGCAGCGCACAGCACTCGCCCGCGCCATCGTCAAGAACGCCAATCTGGTGCTGCTCGATGAGCCGCTGGCCAATCTCGATTACAAGCTGCGCGAAGAGTTGCGCGAGGAACTGCCGCGCATTTTCGCCGAATCCGGCGCCATCTTCGTTTATGCCACGACCGAACCTTCCGAGGCGCTGCTTTTGGGCGGCAATACCGCAACGCTCAACGAGGGCAGGGTAACGCAGTTCAGCCGTACCATCGAGGTTTACCGGCGTCCGGTGGATATCGTCACCGCGGAAATTTTTGCAGACCCGCCGCTCAACACCATCGAGGTCATCAAGGCGGGCGGTGCATTCACCCGTGCCGACCAGGCGGTGATTGCGGTGCCGGCGCATCTTGCCGCCGTGCCGGATGGACCTTTGACCATTGCGTTCCAACCGCATCATCTTTTCCCGCAGGCGAAGGGCGAGGCCCGGCAGTCGATCCGGGCGCGGACGCTGATTTCGGAAATCGCCGGATCGGAAAGCTTCGTGCATGTGGAATTTTCGGGCCGGCGCTGGGTCATGCTCGCGCATGGCATTCACGACATCGAGCCGGACAGGGACATAGAGCTGTTTCTCGATACAAAACACCTGATGGCCTTTGACGCGAATGGCCGCGCCATCGGCGAAGCGGCTTGAGGGAGATCGGTCATGGCACGCATCACGCTCGATCACATCCGCCACGCCTATAACGCAAAGGCGCAGGCTGCCGGCGACTATGCGCTGAAGGAAGTCCATCATGAATGGGAGGACGGCGGCGCCTATGCTCTGCTCGGCCCTTCCGGCTGCGGCAAAACCACGCTGCTCAACATCATTTCCGGGCTGCTGCGCCCCTCCGAAGGCCGCATCGCCTTTGACGGAACCGACGTGACGGATTTCGCCACGGAAGACCGCAATATCGCGCAGGTATTCCAGTTCCCGGTCGTCTACGACACGATGACGGTCTATGACAATCTGGCCTTTCCGCTGCGCAACCGGCATGTGCCGGAGGCCGAGGTGGACCGTCGGGTGCGGGAAATCCTCGAAATGACCGATCTTTCCGGCATGGCCAAACGCCATGCGCGTGGTCTGACGGCGGATCAGAAACAGAAGATCTCGCTGGCGCGCGGGCTGGTGCGGTCCGATGTCAACGCCATCCTCTTCGACGAGCCGCTGACGGTGATCGACCCGCATATGAAATGGGTGCTGCGCTCGCAGCTGAAACGCCTGCATCGCCAGTCCGGTTTCACCATGGTGTATGTCACCCATGACCAGACCGAAGCGCTGACCTTCGCCGATAAGGTTGTGGTCATGTATGACGGGCAGATCGTCCAGATCGGCACGCCGGCTGAGCTTTTCGAACGGCCGGGACATACCTTCGTCGGTTATTTCATCGGTTCGCCGGGCATGAATGTGCTGCCCGCCAGTATCGACGGCGCGACCGCAATGGTCGGCGGCCTTGGTGTGCCGCTCGCCGGTGCGCCAAAGGTTGACGGAGCGCAACGCATCGAGATCGGCATCCGCCCGGAATTCGTCCGGCTGGAACGGGGCGGCATGCCCATAGCTGTCGACAAGGTCGAGGATATCGGCCGGCAGAAGATCGTGCGCGCCCGGTTCGCCGGCCAGAAACTCGCGATCGTCGTTGCCGAAGACGAGGAAATCCCGGCGGAAGCGGGTGTTCGCTTCGATCCGGCCGCCATCGGCGTCTTCGCCAACTCGTGGCGTGTAAAGATGGGGGCCTGACCATGGAAAAGAGCTGGAACAACAAGGCATGGTTCATGGTGCTGCCGGTGCTGGTGCTGGTCGCCTTTTCCGCCGTCATTCCGCTGATGACCGTCGTGAATTATTCGGTGCAGGATACGTTCGGCAATAACCAGTTCTTCTGGGCTGGAACGCAATGGTTCGAGGAAATTCTGGCCTCGGACCGTTTCTGGGATGCGCTGGGGCGCAACCTGCTGTTCTCCGGCATCATCCTCGCGATTGAAATTCCGCTCGGCATTTTCATCGCACTCAAGATGCCGAAATCCGGCATTGGCGTGCCTGTTTGCCTCGTCACCATGGCACTGCCGCTGCTTGTGCCGTGGAATGTGGTCGGCACGATCTGGCAGGTTTTCGGGCGCAGCGATATCGGGCTACTCGGTTATTATGCCAATCAGCTTGGGCTCGACTACAACTATGTCAACGATCCCGTCGATGCATGGATCACCGTCGTTATCATGGATGTGTGGCACTGGACGAGCCTTGTCGTCCTTCTGTGTTATGCCAGCCTCGTTTCCATTCCGGATGCCTATTATCAGGCGGCAAGGATCGACGGCGCCTCGCGTTTCGCGGTGTTCCGGTTCATCCAGCTGCCGAAGATGAAGCGGGTGCTGCTGATCGCCTTCCTGCTGCGCTTCATGGACAGCTTCATGATCTATACCGAGCCTTTCGTCGTCACCGGCGGCGGCCCGGGCAATTCCACCACCTTCCTGTCCATCGATCTCGTGAAGATGGCGCTCGGCCAGTTCGACCTCGGGCCGGCGGCGGCCATGTCGCTGATCTACTTCCTCATCATTCTGCTGCTGTCCTGGGTGTTCTACACCGTCATGACCAGCCACGACGCGGAGACTTGAGACATGAGCGCCTCGAATGTCACCACAAGCGTGGAGCGCAACGGCATCGGCAGTTCGCCGGTGAGAGCCACTGCGACGGGACGATCCGGCCTTGCCGTCAATGCACGGCGTCGCCACCATGGGCCGTCGCGTTTTTCCTGGCTGGTGCCGACGATCTATATCCTGCTGCTGCTGGTTCCCATTTACTGGCTCGTCAATATGAGCTTCAAGACGAACACGGAAATCGTCTCCTCCATGACGCTTTATCCGCATCAGCCGACGTTGCAGAACTACCGGACGATCTTCACGGATTCATCCTGGTATTCGGGCTATATCAATTCGATCATCTATGTCGTCATGAACATGGTGATCTCGGTCGCGGTGGCGTTGCCGGCGGCTTACGCCTTCTCGCGTTATCGCTTTCTCGGCGACAAGCACCTGTTCTTCTGGCTTTTGACCAACCGCATGGCGCCGCCCGCCGTCTTCGCGCTGCCGTTCTTTCAGCTTTATTCGGCTTTTGGCCTGATCGATACGCATATCGCCGTGGCGCTGGCGCATTGCCTGTTCAACGTGCCGCTGGCGGTGTGGATTCTCGAAGGTTTCATGTCCGGCGTGCCGAAGGAAATCGACGAGACCGCTTATATTGACGGCTACTCCTTCCCGAAATTCTTCGTGAAAATCTTCATGCCGCTCATCGCTTCCGGCATCGGTGTCGCCTGCTTCTTCAGCTTCATGTTCTCGTGGGTCGAGCTTCTGATCGCCCGCACGCTGACGACGACGGACGCCAAGCCGATTGCCGCGACCATGACGCGCACCGTTTCCGCCGCCGGCATGGATTGGGGCCTGCTTGCCGCCGCCGGCGTTCTGACCCTGATCCCCGGCGCGCTGGTGATCTGGTTCGTGCGCAATTACATCGCCAAGGGCTTCGCGCTCGGGAGGGTTTGACCATGACGAAGATGCCCGATTTTACCTGGATGGCATGGACTTGGCAGACGGCGGCCTTTTTCGGCGCCATCGCCCTGCTGCTCGTCGGAATGTGGTTCTGGGAATATCTCTCGCCCGGCGGCAATCCCCGCTTCGGCCTCTTGCGCTTCGAGACCACGCGCGGCGACAGGCTGTTTATCTCGCTGCTCGGCAGCGCCTTCATTCATCTCGCATGGCTCGGGCTGGTCGGCCCGAACCTGTGGTGGGCTCTCGCTCTATCCTTGGTTTACGCCATCGGCGTTTTCCGATTTGTCTAGAGCAGGAAAACGGTGCGGCGGAGGAAAACCGCACCCGCAGACTTCATGCAATCGCAAACCCCTGGGAGGACTGATATGCGACGGCATCTGATGACGACGACGGCGGCTATGCTGCTGGCAATGACGGGTTCCGCTTTCGCCGGAATGGAGGAAGCAAAGCAGTTTCTGGACAAGGAAATCGGCGATCTTTCGTCGCTTTCGCGTGGCGATCAGGAAAAAGAGCTGCAATGGTTTGTCGATGCCGCGAAACCCTTCGCGGGCATGGAAATCAAGGTCGTTTCCGAATCTCTGACGACCCATGAATATGAATCCAAGGTTCTGGCTCCGGCCTTCACCGCGATTACCGGCATCAAGGTCACGCACGACCTGATCCAGGAAGGCGACGTCGTCGAAAAAATCCAGACCCAGATGCAGACCGGCCAGAACCTTTATGACGGCTGGGTCAACGACAGCGACCTTATCGGCACGCATTGGCGCTACCAGCAGGTGCGCAACCTGACCGACTTCATGGCCAATGAAGGCAAGGACGTCACCAATCCCGGCCTCGACCTCAAGGACTTCATCGGCAGCGCCTTTACGACGGCGCCGGACAAGAAGCTCTACCAGCTTCCCGACCAGCAGTTCGCGAACCTCT
The DNA here is from genome assembly GCF_027871605.1 of Agrobacterium sp. CFBP 3001. Classification (NCBI taxonomy): domain Bacteria; kingdom Pseudomonadati; phylum Pseudomonadota; class Alphaproteobacteria; order Hyphomicrobiales; family Rhizobiaceae; genus Agrobacterium; species Agrobacterium sp. CFBP 3001. Next base: position 89,323 of record NZ_JAQAHD010000014.1, on the reverse strand, counting down.
ACTGGTTCCGTTACGACTGGTTCAACAACGAAAAGAACAAGGCCGATTTCAAGGCCAAATATGGTTATGACCTCGGCGTGCCGGTCAATTGGTCGGCCTATGAGGATATTGCCGAATTCTTCACCGGCCGCGATGTCGACGGCAAGAAGGTCTTCGGTCATATGGATTACGGCAAGAAGGACCCCTCGCTCGGCTGGCGCTTCACCGATGCCTGGCTCTCCATGGCCGGCAACGGCGACAAGGGCCTGCCGAACGGTTTGCCGGTCGATGAATGGGGCATCAAGGTCAACGACAAGTCACAGCCGGTCGGCTCCTGCGTGGCGCGCGGCGGCGATACCAACGGTCCGGCTTCGGTCTATTCCATCGAGAAATACCTCGAATGGCTGAAGAAATATGCGCCGCCGGAAGCGCAGGGCATGACCTTCTCCGAATCCGGTCCGGTGCCGGCGCAGGGCAACATCGCCCAGCAGATCTTCTGGTACACGGCGTTTACCGCCGATATGGCCAAGCCCGGCCTGCCTGTCGTGAACGAGGACGGTTCGCCGAAATGGCGCGTCGCACCTTCGCCGCATGGCGTCTACTGGAAGGACGGCATGAAGCTCGGTTATCAGGACGTGGGTTCGTGGACGCTGATGAAATCCACCCCCGACGACCGTGCCAAGGCCGCCTGGCTCTATGCGCAGTTCGTGACCTCCAAGACCGTGGATGTGAAGAAGAGCCATGTGGGCCTGACCTTCATTCGCGACACCACCATCCACCACAAGAGCTTCACGGATCGGGCATCCAAACTCGGCGGTCTCATCGAGTTCTATCGTTCGCCAGCCCGCGTGCAGTGGTCGCCGACCGGCACCAACGTTCCGGATTATCCGAAGCTGGCGCAGCTTTGGTGGCAGGCGATCGGCGATGCTTCGTCGGGTGCGAAAACCGCGCAAGCGGCGATGGACTCTCTCTGCGCCGAGCAGGAAAAGGTCATGAGCCGTCTGGAACGCGCTGGCGTGCAGGGCGATATCGGCCCGAAACTGGCGGAAGAGCACGATATCGAATACTGGAACAAGGATGCCGTTTCGAAGGGCAATCTGGCGCCGCAGCTGAAGATTGCCAACGAAAAGGAAAAGCCGGTCACCGTCAATTACGACGAACTGGTCAAAAGCTGGCAGAAGTGATGTCTGCGTAAAATCTGAAACCGGGGCGGCTTGCCGCCCCGGTCATTGCGTCTGAAAGGGAGTAGCATGATGGGCGGTTATATTCTGGCGATCGATCAGGGAACGACATCGACACGGTCGATGGTCTTTGATCGCGACATGCGGGTCATCGGTGTCGGACAGCGAGAATTTCCGCAGCATTTTCCGGCCTCCGGCTGGGTCGAACACGATGCCGAGGATATCTGGAAAAGCGTGCTCGAAACCATCCGGCTGGCGCTTGCCGATGCCGGCATCGCCGCCTCCGATATCGAGGCCATCGGCATTACCAACCAGCGCGAAACGACCGTGCTGTGGGACCGGAACACGGGCGAGGCCGTGCATCGGGCCGTGGTTTGGCAGGATCGCCGCGCTGCTCCCGTCTGCGAGGAGCTGAAAAGAAGGGGGCTGGAGCCGCTTTTTTCGAAAAAGACCGGTCTGCTGCTCGATCCCTATTTTTCCGGCACGAAGCTGAAATGGCTTCTCGATAGTGTCAGCGGCCTTCGCGAAAAAGCCGTCAAGGGCGAAATCTGCTTCGGCACGGTCGATAGTTTCCTGATCTACCGTCTCACCGGCGGCCGCCGCCATGTGACCGACGCCACCAATGCCTCGCGAACGCTGATCTACAATATCGAGGAAAATGCATGGGACGATGAACTCCTGTCGATCCTCGATATCCCCCGCGCCATGCTGCCGGAGGTGCTGGATTGCGCCGCCGATTTCGGCGTGACGGATAAATCGCTTCTGGGCGCGGAAATTCCGATCCTTGGCGTCGCCGGCGACCAGCAGGCAGCCGTGATCGGCAATGCCTGCTTCGAGCCGGGCATGATGAAATCCACCTACGGCACGGGCTGCTTTGCATTGCTCAACACCGGCACGGATCGCGTCGCCTCCACCAACCGGCTGCTGACGACCATCGCTTACCGTCTCGACGGCGTCACCACCTATGCGCTGGAAGGCTCCATCTTCATTGCCGGTGCCGCCGTGCAATGGCTGCGCGATGAGCTTGGTTTCATCTCGGTCGCTTCCGAGGTCAGCGCGCTTGCGGAAAAGGCCGACGCCAATCAGCGTGTTTATCTGGTTCCGGCCTTCACCGGCCTTGGTGCACCCTACTGGGACGCGGAGGCGCGTGGCGCTATTTTCGGGCTGACGCGTGGCACCGGTCCGGCGGAATTCGCCCGCGCGGCGCTGGAAAGCGTCGCCTATCAGACCTTCGATCTGCTGGACGCCATGCGCAAGGACTGGGCGGGTGACAATGGCAAGACGGTGCTCCGGGTCGATGGTGGCATGGTCGCTTCCGATTGGACCATGCAACGGCTGGCGGATATTCTTGCGGCACCCGTCGACCGGCCGGTCTTCCTGGAAACGACCATTCTCGGAGCGGCCTGGCTTGCCGCCTCACGCGCCGGCATCTGGCCGGATCGCAAGGCCTTTGCTGAACATTGGCGGCGTGACCGCCGTTTCAGCCCCGCAATGGAAGAGGCTAAACGGAAAGACGCCATTGCCGGCTGGCGTGACAGTGTCGGCCGCTGCCTGTCGCGGCGGGAGAATTGAACAGGCTATACGAAACTGCCGGGTGCGATGCTCTTGCTGGAAACGAGATCGGAAAGGGCGCGCACCAGCTTCGCATCCGCGCCCTTGCTCGGCTGAAGCACAAATTCCACGTCCTCCAGCGGTGGTAGCACGCCTGCGGCAATCTCCTTCAGACCTGCCGGCGCCATGCTGCGCGGCTGCACCAGAATGCCCATGCCCGCTCTTGCCGCAGCGGTCAGTCCGCTGAGACTGCCGCAGGTGCAGACGATCCGCCAGGCGAGGCCGGCCCGGTCTAGCGCCTCCTGCGCCGCCTTTCGGGTGATGCTCGGCGGCGGAAAGGCAATCAGGGGCAGGGCGTCCGGCTGGTTCAGCATTCGCTCCGGGTCGCGCGCTAGCCACACGAGCGGTTCGCGGTAGAGAAAGTGCCCGAGCTTGTCGCCGAGACGGCGTTTGGCAAGCACCACATCCAGTTCGCCATTGTCCTGCATCTGGTAAAGCACGCCGCTCAGCGAAACCGTCAGTTCCAGATCGACGAGGGGATAAAGCCGGATGAACTCTTCCAGAATGGCGGTCAGCCGGCTGGCGACGAAATCTTCCGAAACGCCAAGCCTCAGCCGTCCGCGCAGACGGTTCTCGCTGAATAGCGATGACACCTTGCTGTCGATTTCCAGCATGTTGCGGGCGTAACCCAGCAGCGCCTCACCTTCGCCCGTCAGTTTCACCTGATGGGTGCTGCGGGCAATCAGCCGGCGGCCAAGTACGGCCTCAAGCCTTTGAATATGCTGGCTGACAGTGGACTGGCCAATCCCCAGCCGTTCGGCCGCCAGCGTGAAGCTGCCGGTCTGCTGAAGCATCACGAAGCTGGCAAGATGTTGAAGGTTCAGCATTATCCTGAATCGCGATAACTGTTAATCTTTGCATCGGAATTCATGATGAGCGATAGTAGCGCGCGTTTCAAGCAAAACCGATGCCGGAAAGATCTCCCATGACCCGCTTCCTACCTGATCGCTTCACCATGATGCTGGTGGCCACCGTGATTTTGGCCTCCATTTTGCCGATCAGCGGTGAGCCGGCGGAGTACTTCGGGCTGGCGACAAAACTCGCGATCGCTTTGTTGTTCTTCCTCCACGGCGCGCGGCTTTCCCGGGATGTGGTGATTGCCGGTATCCTGCACTGGCGCCTGCATCTGGCGATCCTTCTCGTGACCTTCGGCCTGTTCCCGCTGCTCGGTGTGGCAATCGGCTTCATTCCCGAGAATATTCTGCCTGCGCCGCTTTATATGGGCGTGTTGTTCCTCTGCGTCCTGCCATCCACCGTGCAGTCCTCCATTGCCTTCACCTCCATGGCGGGCGGAAACGTGCCGGCTGCGATCTGTTCGGCCTCCGCTTCGAATATTTTCGGCATGTTCCTGACCCCGCTGCTGGTCGGTCTGCTGTTTACGGTGGGGGGCCATGGCGGTGGATTTTCGCTGGATGCGTTCCTGCAGATCTTCCTGCAGCTGCTTTTGCCCTTCATCGTCGGTCAGGTGCTGCAGCCGTGGATCGGCGACTGGATCAGGGCGCGCAAGAAACTGCTGGCTCCGGTCGATCGCGGCTCCATCTTGATGGTCGTTTATCTCGCTTTTTCCGATGCGGTCATCGAAGGCATCTGGCACACGTTTTCGCTCAGGGATATCGGTGTGGTCATCGTCATCAATATCCTGCTGCTGGCGCTTGTCCTGTGTGTGACGATGTTCGGCAGCCGTTTGCTGGGTTTCGATAAGGCCGATGAAATCACCATCACCTTCTGCGGCTCGAAAAAGAGCCTCGCCAGTGGCGTGCCCATGGCGGGCGCGATTTTCGCCGGCCAAAGCATTGGTGCAATCGTCCTGCCGATTATGCTTTTCCACCAGATCCAGCTGATGGTCTGCGCGGTGCTGGCCCAACGTTATGCCAGAAAGGCCCATGAAAAAGCGGCCATATCGGAAGCCGCTGCCGCAGAAGGTGCGGTAGTCTCCACCCGCTGAAGAACGAATTTTCATCAAACAAAAACGGCCCCTTTACGGGGCCGTTCGTTTGAGGTCCGGATCGGTTTAGTTGACCTGAGCCGGCGAAATCTGGGCTTCGATGGTCTTCGGCGCATCGGCGCTGTCGGACGAGATCGCAATGCGGCGCGGTTTCATGGCTTCGGGAATATTGCGGACGAGATCGATGTGGAGCAGGCCGTTCTTCAGGGAAGCGGTCTGGACCTCGACATGGTCGGCAAGCTGGAAGCGGCGCTCGAAAGCGCGGGTGGCAATGCCGCGATACAGGAACTCACCTTCGGATGACTTCTCATCTGCGGCCTTCTCGGCCTTCACCGTCAGCGTATTCGCACGGGATTCGATGCTGAGTTCAGTTTCATCGAAACCGGCAACGGCCATGGTGATGCGATAGGTGTTTTCGCCGGTCCGCTCGATATTGTAGGGCGGATAGGACTGGGCCTGTTCGGGCTGGCCGAGGCCGTCAAGCATCGAAAAAAGACGGTCGAAGCCGACGGTGGAACGATAGAGGGGGGAAAAATCAACGTGACGCATGGTGTCCTCCTTAAGAAGCGACTGTTTGCGGTTAAGCCCGGCGTCCCGTTCTGGCAACGGCCGGACATGTGGCGCGGTCCCGTTCTGGCGACCGCATGAATGAGATGGGAATGGCCTGCCGCTGCGTCAAGGGGGCGTGAAAAGGCGAAAGAAACATGAACCATGGCTGAACGTCAGGTTCCGGCATCGTTCAGTTTGAGAGCCATAAAACATCGGTCATCGGAGACATTCTCCGTGGACAGAAGCAATAACGTCCCTTCTTCTTCTGTCTTATTCGCCGGAACCGCGACTGCTTTAACCGACGGTTCCGGCAATTTTTTCTTTGACCTTCCCGCGCCGCCGACCTATCCCGAAAAGGCAGAAAAGCCGGAAAAGACCGATGATCGAAGCCACATTGCGCGCCAGCGAAGACAACCCGGTTCCCGGCAACCATACCGTCGGTTATTTTACCGGCGATCGCGGCAAACAGCTTCGCTACGCGATCTTTCGCGCCAGCCGCCAGGTGGCTCGCGGAACCGTGGTTCTGCTGCATGGCAGGAACGAATGTATCGAGAAATATTTCGAAACGGTCGGCGATCTCACCGCCATGGGTTTCTGGGTTGCGACCTTCGATACGCGCGGGCAGGGCGGTTCCGAAAGATTGCTGAAAAAACCGGGTGCCGGGCATGTGCGGCGGTTCTCCGACTATCAGCGTGATATCGGCCTTTTTCTCGAACAGGTGGTGTTGCCGGATACGCGGCTGCCATTCTTCATGATCGCGCATTCCACCGGCGCGCTTGCAGCGCTTGCCGCCGCACCCGGCCTGTCGAACCGGATCGACCGTCTGGCGCTTTGTTCGCCTTTCATCGAGCTGGACAGCCAGCAATCCGTCCCCTCATCCGTCATTCGGGCGGTGGCGACGGCTCTAAGTCTCGTTGGCCTTGGGCGGGTGCAGCTCGGCAAGGATCAGCGCGAGCGGGATTTCGACGGTAATCCGCTCACCTCGGACCCCAGACGTTTTAAAAGAAATCTCTCGCTGCACAGGCAGTTTCCGGAACTTTTCATCGGTGCGCCGACGGCGCGCTGGGTGTATGAGGCGCTGAAGACCATGGGACGGGTGGTCCGTCAGGACCATCTGACGAATATCACCATTCCGACCCTTATTCTGGCGCCGATGCTGGATACCATCACGCCCTATAAGGCGCAGGAGGAACTCTCACGCAATTTCCGGGCAGCGCAGCTTCTTCCTATCACCGGTGCGCGCCACGAACTGCTGCATGAGCGTGACGTTTTCCGCAAACAGGCGCTGGCGGCCATCGACGCGTTTTTCGCGCCGGAATGATGGCCGCTTAACCGGGCTGCCTCAGAGTTTTGAGAGAATGGCGAGCGCCTGTTCGTGCACCGCCTTTGAGCCGGCTGCGAGAATGCGGCCGCCATTTTCCGGACGCCCGCCATCCCAGGTCGTCATGATGCCGCCGGCCTGCTCGATGACAGGGATCAACGCGCCGACATCATAGGGCTTCAGGCCGGATTCGATCACCAGATCGACGTGGCCGGCTGCAAGCAGGCAATAGGCGTAACAATCCACGCCGTAGCGGAAAAGGCGAACCTGATCCTGTACCTTTTCATAGAAGGGCTTTTCTTCCGCAGTGAAGATATGCGGGGTAGTGGTGAACAGCACCGCATCCGACAAAGACGCGCAATCACGCGTCCGGAGTTTCTTTTCGCCGTCGGGTCCGAAATACCAGGCTGTCTCGCCATCGGCGAAATAGCGCTCTTTCGTGAAAGGCTGGTCCATGATGCCCATGGAGGCGCGTCCGGCCGACTGGAAACCGATCAGCGTGCCCCAGACCGGCACGCCGGAAATGAAGGCGCGGGTGCCATCGATCGGGTCGATGACCCAGATATGCTCGCGGTCGAGACCGATATTGCCGTGTTCTTCGCCCAGAATGCCATGCTGTGGAAACCGGGCCTCGATCAGGGCGCGAATGGCTGTTTCTGCGGCCTGATCGCCTTCCGTCACCGGATCGTAGCCGCCATCCTCTTTATTGGCGACGGCAATGCCCGTGCGGAAGCGGGGAAGCGTTTCAGCGCTGGCGGCATCGGCAAGTTTGAAGAAGAAATCCCGGTCGGGCAGCATGCGAAACCTCATTGCCTGAATATTGGGTCTGAATTCTATTGCGGCAATGCATAGACCGGAATCGCATCCGCCGTCCACTCATACGAATGAAGGCGCCGGTGTTTCCATATTTTCAGCATAAGCCTAAAAAATATGCATAAAATAAAATGATTGACAATTGTGCAATTACTGCGTAGCGTGATCCTACAGTCTTTGACTGTAAATACCCTCCTTGGGTGTTTCCTCCCTAGACTTGACCGCGCCAAGGCGCGGTTTTTTTTGTCCGGCGGGCTGCCAGACGATCCGGGATAAAAGATTGAGATAGCGGATGATTTGAACTGCTATTCAGCGGCGAGCGACGTTTCTATCGCGTATTCGGAAACGAAGGCGCCGAGCTGGCGCATGAAGATTTCAAGCGACGCCTGAATGGCAGGAAAATCGGCTTTTTTCAAAAGCGTCTTTTCATCCACGTAAAGCGCCCGGTTGACTTCGATCTGCAGCGCATGGAGAGAGCGGATGGGCCGGCCATAATGTTCGGTGATGAAGCCGCCGGCATAGGGTTTGTTGCAGACCGCGACGAACCCCAGTTCTTCAAGAAAATGCAGCGCGGCGCGGGAGACTTCCTGGGATGCGCTGGTGCCGTAGCGATCGCCGATGATTACATCCGGCCTCAGATTCGAGCCGGCAACGCGGATATTGCCCGGCATGGAATGGCAGTCGATCAGCACCGCCATTCCGAAATTGGCGTGGGTGCGAGACAGCAGGCGGCGCAGGCAGGCATGATAGGGCTTGTAGATCGTCTCGATCCGCGAAAGCGCCTCGTCGACCGGCAGCCGGTGGGCATAGATATCCATATTCTCGGCGACGATGCGCGGCACCGTTCCAAGACCGCCGGCGACCCGCATGGAGCCGATATTGGCATAAGGCGGAAGCGTGCCTTCGAACATGCGGGGATCGAGCTCGTAGGGCTCGCGATTGACGTCCAGATAGGCGCGCGGGAAATTCGCTTTGAGAAGCGGCGCGCCGATCTCCGGTGCCGCCGCGAACAGCTCGTCGACGAAATGATCTTCGGAGCGGCGAATCTCGTGCGAATCGAGCCTTGCCGATTCCAGGAAGGAGATGGGGTAGCAGCGGCCGCTATGGGGGGAATTATAGACGAATGGCAGGGTTTGAACGGCAGGTTCCGTTACTTCAAACAGCTCATATTCACCCGTTATCCAGTCCATTCAGGGTCATTTACCATGTCGCAAAACTATCAGGATGTTCATGTTGCCAGTTACGGCGCGGCAAGTCCATACTATCGCCCAATCAGCGCTATACCGATTCACGCGTTCACAGGATATTTACCGTGAAAATCCTATAATCGGGCTAGGGTATTCCAAACATTGAGTAGTTACGGTCACTTATGATGAATCAGAAAATTCTTCTCGCTGAAGACGACAACGATATGCGCCGCTTCCTCGTCAAGGCGCTGGAAAAAGCCGGTTACAAGGTTTCTTCCTTCGACAATGGCGCCAGCGCCTATGACCGGCTTCGCGAAGAGCCCTTTTCGCTTCTGCTGACCGATATCGTCATGCCCGAGATGGACGGCATCGAGCTTGCGCGGCGCGCGACCGAACTCGACCCGGACCTGAAAGTCATGTTCATTACCGGCTTTGCAGCCGTTGCGCTGAATGCCGATTCGAAGGCTCCGAAGGACGCCAAGGTGCTTTCCAAGCCGTTCCATCTGCGCGATCTGGTGGATGAGGTCAACAAACTCCTTGTGGCGTAAGGCCTCTCAAAAAACCTTCACAAAACCGAAAAAAAGCAGTTGACGCATGAACCGGTTTTGTGGTCTATCCGCCGCCACGGAGGGCGTGTAGCTCAGCGGGAGAGCACTACGTTGACATCGTAGGGGTCACAGGTTCAATCCCTGTCACGCCCACCATCCGAATTCTTAAGTATCAAGGCCTTGCGAGAGATCGCAGGGCCTTTTTACATAGTGGCCCCCAGCGAGTGACACTTGCGTCTGCCTTACCGTCTTCGATGCCACGCGGTTCGTAGATAAGGTTCGTATCGCGCAGGTCTTTCACGACAGAGCAACACCCGGGTTGCGATTTTCGCGCCGGGGGTATTCAGAACAGTTGTCCACAGTCCTGGCATTGAAAGAGCACCGACGAGGTCAAGGCTTCCCATCAACTCACAATTTATTGTTGTTGCGCTTCGGAGCAATATCGCCTTATTTGTAGACTCAAAATCTTCACGGGGAGAGAAACGATGTCCATAAAAACAACAACTCGCGCCACTCTGCTGGTAGGATCGCTTCTGATTGGGGCGAGTTCTGCACTTGCGGAAACAGTTCTACACCGCGGCAATGCCGGGGAACCGCAGACGCTCGATCAGGCGCAGACCTCCATCAACATCGAAGCCTTTATCCTGAAAGACCTTTATGAAGGTCTCACCATTTACGATGCCGCCGGCAAGATCGTTCCCGGTACGGCGGAAAGCTGGACACTGTCTGAGGATGGCACCGTCTACACGTTCAAACTGCGTGCAGATGCGAAGTGGTCGGATGGCACACCGGTAACGGCCGGAGATTTTGTGTTCTCCTACCAGCGCGTCGAAGACCCAAAGACCGCCGCAAAATATGCAAATATCCTTTACCCGATCAAGAACGCCGAAAAGATCAACAAGGGCGATGTTCCGGTTGACCAGCTTGGCGTCAAGGCGGTGGATGACAAGACGCTTGAGATCACACTCGAGCGCCCGACACCTTTCTTCCTTGAACTCCTTTCTCACCAGGCGGCTCTGCCAATCTCCAAGGCAAGCTACGAAAAGAATGGCACCGACTTCGTAAAGCCCGGCGTCATGGTCTCGAACGGCGCCTATAAACTCGAAGCGCATGTTCCCAATGACAGCTTGACGGTCGTCAAGAACACCAGTTTCTGGGATGCATCCAACACCAAGATCGACAAGGTCATCTTCTACCCGATCGACGATCAGGCCGCATCCGTTCGTCGTTTCGAAGCAAAGGAAATGGACCTCGCCTACAACTTTTCCGCAGATCAGATCGACCGTCTGCGCAAGGCCTATGGCGAACAGGTTCACGTTTCGCCGACGCTTGCCACCTATTACTACACCTTTGATACCCGCGAAGCGCCTTATAACGATGTCCGTGTCCGCCAGGCGTTCTCCATGGCAGTGGACCGCGATTTCCTCGCCAAGGAAATCTATAGCGGTTCTCAGATTCCGGCCTATTCCATGGTTCCTCCGGGCATGGATTCTTACAAAGAGCCGGCAAAGGCCGACTTTGCCACGCTGTCTCAGCTTGATCGTGAAGACGAAGCCCTCAAGCTCATGAAGGACGCTGGTTACGGTGAGGGCGGCAAGCCGCTTTCCATCGAAATCCGTTACAACACCAACCCGAACCATGAACGCGTCGCGACGGCTATCGCTGATATGTGGAAGAACACTTTCGGCGCGAAGGTGTCGCTGGTGAACCTCGACGTCGCCTCGCACTATGGTTACCTTCAGGAAGGCGGCAAATTCAACGTGGCGCGTGCCGGTTGGGTTGCCGACTATGCGGATGCCGAAAACTTCCTCGCGCTTTCGGTATCTTCCAACAAGACCTTCAACTATTCCAAGTTCAACAACGCCGAATATGACGCGCTGATGCAGAAGTCCTACGACGAGAAGGATCCTGCCGCTCGCTCCAAGCTCCTGCATGAGGCAGAGACCATCCTCATGAAGGAACAGCCGGTTGTTCCGCTTCTGACGCAGGCCGATCTCTGGCTGGTTTCCAACCGCGTCAAGGGTTGGGTCGACAATGCTGCCAACGCACACCTCAGCCGCTTCCTGAGCGTTTCCGAATAAGCAGCGTCGGCACGGTGGCTCACACCACCGTGCCATGCCGGAGCCCGAAAAAGCATGATCTCGTTTATCCTGCGCCGTTTGGCGAGTGCGGTGCCGACGTTGTTTATCGTCGTCACGATTTCGTTCTTCCTGATGCGTTTCGCACCGGGTGGTCCGTTCAATCTTGAACGTCCCCTGCCGCCGCAGACGATGGAAAACCTGATGAGAACCTATCATCTGGATGAACCATTGTGGCGCCAGTATCTCATCTATCTCGGCAATGCCGTCACCGGCGATTTCGGTCCGAGCTACGTCTACAAGGATAATACCGTCGCGCAATTGATCGGCAAGGGTCTGCCTTATTCGCTGGAACTCGGCAGCTATGCTCTTTTGCTGGCGCTGGTCGGCGGCGTTCTTGCCGGGACGCTGGCCGCGCTCAGGCAGAACAGTGCCTTCGATTTCTCGATCATGTCGATTTCGACCGTTGGCGTTACCGTGCCGAACTTCGTTGTCGCACCGGTTCTCACGCTTGTCTTTGCCGTCATACTCGGGCTTCTGCCCGCCGGCAGCTGGGGCGACGGATCGCTGCGATATCTCATCCTTCCGATGATCGCGCTCGCTTTGCCGCAGCTTGCGGTTATCGCGCGCCTGACACGCGGCGCGATGATTGAGGCTTTGCGAATGGACCACATCCGCACCGCCAAGGCTTACGGTCTTCCGGCGCGCAACGTGGTGGTATTCCACGCCATGCGCGCAGCGATGCTTCCGGTCGTTTCCTATCTGGCTCCCTGCGCCGCAGCACTGCTGACGGGTTCAGCAGTCATCGAGACGATCTTCACTATTCCGGGTGTCGGCCGCTACTTCGTTCTTGGTGCGATCAATCGTGACTATACCTTGGTGATGGGAACCGTCGTTCTCGTCGCCATTTTTGTCATCCTGTTCAATCTCGTGGTCGATATTCTCTACGGCCTGCTGGATCCGAGGGTCAGACATGACTGATATCCCCGGCAATATTGCCCCTCAACCATTGGTAAAAAGCCGAAGCCTGTTCCAGCTGGCAGCCCTGCGTTTCAAACGAAACAAGGCCGCCATGGCAGGTTCCGTCATGCTGCTGCTGATCACGCTTTTCTCGTTCATCGGCCCGCATTTCCTCACGCACACCTACGATCAGGTGTTTTCGTCCTATGTCTCCGTCCCGCCGAGCCTTGAGCCGCGCCCGGATGTGAACAACTTGCAAGACGTGATGGAGGGCGTTGCCAGCCGGGCGCGCGTCGAGCTGAAAGAATTTTCAGTCGAAGGGCAGACCTTCACGGCAACCGTCACCTCCAGCGGCCCGATCGACCCCCGCACGACACGCTATTTCGACCGCGCCAACGAATTCGAAAACACGAAGGTCGTTGCCACCGAAGATGAGGGTCGAACGCTGAAGCTGGAAGGCGACGTCAACCGTGAGTACTTCTTCTTCGGCACGGATTCCAACGGTCGCGACATGCTGGCGCGCGTGATGCTGGGTGGGCAAATCTCAATCGCCGTCGGCGTTCTCGCCGGCCTCGTTTCGCTCGGAATCGGCGTGCTTTACGGCGCAACTGCGGGGTATATCGGTGGGCGTGTCGATAATGTGATGATGCGTTTCGTCGAAATTCTCTATTCGCTGCCCTTCGTCTTTCTGGTGGTCGTGCTGGTGGTGTTTTTCGGCCGCAGCTTCATCCTGATCTTCCTGGTCATCGGTGCGGTGGAATGGCTGGACATGGCGCGTATCGTCCGCGGTCAGACGCTTGCCCTGAAACGGCGGGAATTTGTGGGCGCCGCACAGGCCTTGGGTTTGAGCGACTGGCAGATCATCCGCCGTCACATCATTCCGAATACGATCGGGCCCGTCGTCGTGTTCGTCACGGTCGTCGTACCGAAAGTCATTCTTCTGGAAAGCTTCCTCTCCTTCCTCGGTCTTGGCGTGCAGGCGCCGCTGACGAGCTGGGGTGCGCTGATTTCCGAAGGTGCCAACAATATCCAATCCGCCCCCTGGCTACTGATATTCCCGGCGATCTTCTTCGTACTGACCCTATTTTCGCTGAATTTCGTGGGTGACGGGTTGCGTGATGCACTCGATCCCAAGGATCGTTGACATGAATACGACATCTGAAACCATTCTCACCGTCCGTAATCTCAAGGTCGATTTCACAACGCCGGACGGCACGGTGAAAGCCGTCAAGGGCATCGATCTTGACGTCAAGCAGGGTGAAACGCTTGCCGTTGTCGGAGAATCCGGTTCCGGCAAAAGCCAGACCATGATGGCCATCATGGGGCTGCTGGCATCCAACGGCGTTATTGAAGGCTCGGCAAAATATCGCGGACGCGAGCTGATCGGTCTGCCGGTCGGCGAGCTGAACGATATTCGAGGTGCGAAAATCACTATGATTTTCCAGGAGCCGATGACCTCGCTCGATCCTCTCTACCGGATCGGCGCGCAAATCGCCGAACCTATCCTGCACCACAGGGGCGGCAGTAAAAAAGAGGCGCGCGCCCGCGTTCTCGAACTGCTGAAGCTCGTGGGAATTCCCGAGCCGGAGCGGCGCATAGACAGCTATCCCCACGAACTTTCCGGTGGCCAGCGCCAGCGCGTCATGATCGCCATGGCTCTCGCGAATGAACCGGATATTCTGATTGCGGATGAGCCGACCACTGCGCTGGACGTGACGATCCAGGCGCAAATCCTCGACCTCCTGAAGTCGTTGCAACAACGCTTCGGCATGGCCATCGTCCTGATCACGCATGATCTTGGCGTGGTCCGCCATTTTGCCAATCGTGTGGCTGTCATGCGCCGTGGTGAGATTGTCGAGTCCGGTACGACGGAAGATATCTTCGATCGCCCGCAGGCGGATTACACCAGGATGCTTCTCGACGCCGAACCCAAGGGACACAAGCCGGCAATTAGTACAGAGGCGCCGGTCGTGCTCTCCGGCCAGGGCGTGACGATCGATTATACAATTCCTGGTGGCTTCTTGTCGAAGTCTCGCAGGTTCCGAGCCGTAGACGGCGTCAATGTCAACCTTCACCAGGGACAGACCATAGGCATCGTCGGTGAGTCCGGATCAGGCAAGTCCACGCTCGGTCGTGCGCTTCTGCGTCTAATTGTGGCAGATGGCCGTATTTTCTTCGATGGAAGGGAAATTACCGGACTTGATCGGAAGGCAATGCGGCCATTGCGGCGGCGTCTGCAGCTTGTGTTCCAGGACCCCTATGGCTCGCTTTCGCCAAGACAGACGGTCGGAGAGATCATCACGGAAGGCCTGTTTGTGCATGAGCAACGGCTGAGCCGAGCGGAACGGGACAAGCGGGCAATAGAAGCACTGAAAGAAGTCGGTCTCGATCCCGCCGCTCGCAACCGTTACCCTCATGAGTTCTCGGGCGGACAACGTCAGCGTATCGCAATCGCCCGCGCGATCATCCTCAAACCGGATGTCGTCATTCTCGACGAACCCACATCCGCACTGGACCGATCCGTTCAGGGACAAGTTATCGATCTGCTGCGTGATTTGCAGAAGACGCATGGCCTTTCCTACATCTTCATCAGCCACGACCTTTCTGTCATCAAGGCGATTTCGGACTACGTCATCGTCATGAGAAACGGGAAGATTGTGGAGGAAGGAGAAACGGATGTGATATTCAACAATCCGACGGCTGAATATACCGAAACACTCATCAAATCTGCTTTTTCAGTGGAGGCGGCACCATAGATTATCGCACGGCCGTGGCAGGCCTTCTCTGGCCCTGCGCCGCGATTTCCGCGACGATTCTATACGCACGCTTCCGGTTTTCATCGACGCTAGTTGAGGCGTTGACTG
This sequence comes from Agrobacterium sp. CFBP 3001, assembly GCF_027871605.1. NCBI lineage: Bacteria > Pseudomonadati > Pseudomonadota > Alphaproteobacteria > Hyphomicrobiales > Rhizobiaceae > Agrobacterium > Agrobacterium sp. CFBP 3001. The sequence continues at coordinate 74,287 of NZ_JAQAHD010000014.1, read as the reverse complement.
GTTCTGGCATCAAACAGGTGGATCGATGCCAGATCCGGCTGAACCTGGATGGTCGCGCCCGGCTGCGCTTGTACGCGCTCGCGGAAGACACCGATGACCTGGTGATCGCCGATCATCATTGTGACCTGCGTTTCCGACCCCATCGGCTCCACCAATAAAACGGTTGCGGCGAGGCCATGGTTGACCAGTTCGAAATGTTCCGGGCGGATGCCGTAGATCGCTTCGCCTGTGGCATGGCTGGGCGGGAGGGGCAGGACGACGCCGTCAGCCTCGAAACCATCGGCGGTCAATCGCCCATTGATGAAATTCATTGCCGGGGAACCGATGAAACCGGCGACGAAGGGATTGGCGGGCCGGTCATAAAGCTCGAGCGGCGCTCCGCATTGCTCGACCCGTCCGGCATTCATCACCACGATCTTGTCGGCCATGGTCATGGCTTCCACCTGATCATGCGTGACATAAACGGTCGATGGTGGCGAATGCGCCGTAGCTTTTCTTTACGGATCTAAGGGTAACGGGTGCCATATGGGTCGGGCTTTCATTCACTCCAGCTTCCGCGCGGCCCGTCACCATTAAACAGTCTTTCCGGGATATTTCGCTTAGGGCCAGATGAAACATGACTATCCATGTCACCGGAGTGTGCGAGCCGGATGCAATTCATGAAAGCCGGAAAAGTTCAGAGACAGAGAGCGGTCTAAAAGCCGGTTACGGGCAACAATAAATTACAAAATCTTCATTGCAGGTCACTCATTCCGAAGCTTAGATTTTATCGGGGGAGAAATGAGAGAGCAATGTCGAACCTGGGTGGCCTCATATCCCTTTTTGTCTTCGCGATAAGCATTTTCGCCTTCTATCGATGGATGTCGGATGACATCGGCACGGAGAACAGGAAGTCGGAATCGAGATGGTGAGTTTTTCGGTCCCCACAGATACCGCGGTGTCCGAGATAAGAAACCGGGTGGCAAAAATCATCGGCGAGCAGCTCGGAATAGCTGATGATAAAATCGTCGATACAGCTAATTTTTCCGAAGATCTGAATGCGGATTCGCTTGAGGTCGTTCAGATCGTCATGGAGATCGAAGAGGAATTTGGCATAGAAATTCCCGATGCTGCCGCAGACAGTCTTTCCACTGTCGGTGATGCCATTCGCTTCATTCAGTTGGCGACGACCTAGTCGATCTGGAAAGGGCGCGTTTGATATGGCGATAATCAATCCATTCATGCACTTTCTTCCCGCCGTTGTCGGCGCCTATGTCCTCTATAAATTCATCCTCTATTTGCTCGGCGCCGATTAGGCGCCGGCCATCGCTTCCGTGCCTTGCGGCTGAACCGAAATAAATTTCACAGCATAAAATAAAATTCAAAGGTATTGACGGCCGCTCCGTTTCCGGCTATCCCAATTCACATGAAATAAATTACATCGAATAAAATTTATTGCGGACTAAGTCATTGTCCTTGGGAGGGGAGTATGTTGGCTTTTCTGAAATCGACCGCTGCCGCGGGTGTTTTAGCCGTGGCGATTGCCGGTGGGGCCGGTTCGCAGGCCACCGCTGCTGCGGGCAAATTTGCCTGCGAGCCGGGTGAGACCTATGTGATGAACGTCATGGTTTCCAGCCACCCTTATTGGGTGCCGGTCTTCGAGGGGTTCAAGCAGGCCGCAAAGGCGCTCGGCTGCGAGGCCGTTTTCACCGGCACCCCGGAATATGACATCACCAAGCAGATCGCATCTTTCGAGCAGGAACTGGTGAAGAAGCCGAAGGGCATTCTGCTGCATCCGATGCAGGCCGATCCCTTTATCGAACCGATCAACAAGGCGATCGGCTCCGGCGTTTCGGTGACGACTTTTGCGGCGGATTCCCCGAAGTCGAAACGCACCGCCTATATCACTTCGGACAATGTTGCCGAGGCGAAATTTGCGGCGGATGAAATCGTCAAGAAACTTGGCGAAAAAGGCGAATATGCCGTTCTGGAAAATCCGGGACAGAGCAATCACGATCTGCGCGTCACCGCTCTCATCGACTATATGGGGCGCACCTATCCGCAGATGAAGCTGGTCGGTCGCCAGGCGACCAATCAGGATTCGAACCTTGCCTACCAGGCCGTTGGCGCATTGTTGCAGGCCAATCCCAATCTGGGTGCCCTGTGGATTCCCGAAGCCGGTTCGGCCGAAGGCGCGACAGCTGCGGTCCTTGAGGCGAAGAAGAAGGTCCTGATCCTGCATGCGGATATCACCCCGGCCACGCTGGAGCATATCAAGCAGGGCAATATCTACATGTCCATCAACCCCAATCAGGGTGTGCAGGGCTTCATGGGTTTCATGAACACGTTTCTGGGCGCCCATTCGGACCTTATCGACCCGTTCAACGACTACAAGGTTTCCGGCTTCAATCCGATGCAGGTTCCTTCGATGGACAATGGTTTCGCTGTCATCACCAAGGCGAACGCCGCTTCCTTCGATCTCAACGACTATATGAAGGGGCGCTGACGCGTCGCTCTGGACCCGGCGGGGTTTGCACCTCGCCGGCCACAAGGGGAAGCAGGTTCGGGAGGGCGTTATGGGTGAGGTCATCCTCAGCATGACGAATATTCACAAGGCGTTCGGCCCCGTGCGGGCGCTGCGCAATGCGGCACTCGAGTTGCGGCGCGGCGAAATCCATGCGCTGGCGGGTGAAAACGGCGCTGGCAAATCGACACTGATGCATATCATCGACGGTATTCTGCAGCCGGATGGTGGGGAAATCGTGCTGGATGGCAAACCGGTCAAGATATCCTCGCCCAATGCGGCGAACCGGCTCGGCATCGGTTTCGTGCATCAGGAGATCGCGCTCTGCCCGGAGATTTCCGTCGCCGAGAACATGTTTATGTCGCAGACGGGGCAGAGCCGCTCCTGGTTCATGAACTATCGCGATCTCGAAAAGCGGGCGGCAATTGTGCTGCGGGAAATCGGTGATATCGATCCCGCCCGCCGGGCCGGAGACCTGTCGATTTCGCAACAGCAGATCGTCGAAATCGCCAAGGCGCTGACACTCGATTGCCGCATCCTGATCCTCGACGAGCCGACGGCGGCGCTGACCGAAACCGAAGCCCAGACCCTTTTCAGGATCATGCACCGGCTGGCGGACCGGGGCATTGCCATCGTTTATATCTCGCATCGTATGGCGGAGATTTTCGAACATTGCGACCGCATCACGGTGATGCGCGACGGCTGCCATATCAGGACGGAGAATATTGCCGATATTTCCCCGGAAGAGGTCGTCAACAGCATGGTGGGACGGGTGCTCGACAAGCTCTACCCGCCAAAGCTTTCGGAGGATGAAAAATCGGATGACGTCATTCTCTCTGTGCGAGGCCTGAACGAAGGAAAGCGGGTTTTCGATGTCGATTTCGATCTGCGCCGCGGCGAAATCCTGGGGCTTGCCGGGCTGATCGGTGCGGGAAGAAGCGAGATCGCCCGGGCGGTCTGCCGGCTGGAGGGGAAGCCGAGAGGCGAGGTTACGCTGCGCGGCCGGCCGCTGAGGCTCAAGGATTATCGTGACAGCATCCGCGAGGGGCTGGTCTATCTGTCCGAGGATCGCAAGGGGGACGGGCTTTTCCTCAACATGTCCATCGCCTCGAATGTCTCTGCACTCGATATCGGCAGGGTATCGAACGGCATGGGCTTCATCGAACGGCGCAAGGAAATGAAGCGTGCCGATGAGCTGGGACGCCGGCTGAAATTGCGGGCGAACAGCATCGGCGATGCGGTATCGACCCTGAGCGGCGGTAACCAGCAGAAGGTGGCGCTGGCGAAGATGCTCTCGGTGGAGCCGGAGGTCATCTTTCTGGATGAGCCGACACGCGGGGTGGATGTGGGCGCGAAGGCGGAAATCCATCGCCAGATCCGGAAACTGGCGCGTGAGGGGGTCGGTGTGGTCGTCATATCCTCGGAACTGCCGGAACTTATCGGCGTCAGCGACCGCGTGCTGGTCGTGCGCGAGGGGCGGATTACGGGTGAGGTCGAGGGCGACGACATGACGGAGGAAAAGATCATGCAGCTCGCATCGATCAATATTGTGCATAGCCCGGAAAGGGCCTGAGGGAGCGGGAAAATGGCAACATCGGAAACACCTTCGGGCATAGCTGAGACGGCGGTTCGCCGCACCACCTGGTGGGAGCCGGCGCTCAAGGCGCGGGAAACCGGGCTGATCGTCATCATCCTCGCGCTTTTTGCGGTGATGTCCTTCATATCTCCGTATTTCCTGACCGTGGACAATCTGCGGGCCATGGCCATGGTCTTCGCCATCGAAAGCATCGTCGTGGTGGGCATGACGATCCTGCTGATCTCTGGCGGCATCGATCTTTCGGTCGGCTCCGTCACCGCACTTGCGATGGTGGCGGCTGGCTGGCTCTTCCTCAATGGCGTCGATCCATGGGTGGCGGCGGGGCTGGCGATCTGCCTTACGACCTTGATCGGCATGGCCATGGGATTCCTGACGACGGTGATCGGGCTGCATCATTTCATCGTGTCGCTGGGTGTCATGGTGATTGCGCGCGGTGTGTGCCTGCTGGCGACGGGCGGGCGGCCGCTTGGGCTCTATTCCCTGCCGCCGGAATTCAAGTTCATCGGTCAGGGCGCGCTTGGCGGCATTCCGCTGGTGCTGATTATCTTCGCGGTGGTGGTTGTCGTTTTCGATCTGCTGCTGCGACGCACGACCGCCTTCCGCAAGGTGTTCTATACCGGCAGCAATCCGAAGGCCGCGGCCTATTCCGGTATCCGCGTCGGCCGGGTAGTGTTTGCCACCACCACGCTTTGTTCGATGTTGTGCGGTGTTGCAGGCGTTATCTATATGGCCCGTTTCGGCTCTGCCCAGCCAAGCTTCGGCGTCGGCATGGAACTTAACGTGATTGCGGCGGCGGTCATCGGCGGCGCGAGCCTTTCGGGCGGCTCGGGCACCATTCTCGGCGCGATCCTTGGGGCGATCCTTCTTTCGGTGCTTTCCAGTTCGCTTGCCTTGCTCAATGTGTCTGTCTACTGGCAGGACATCATCAAGGGCAGCATATTGCTGACTGCGGTCCTGTTCGACCACTATCTGGTCAGGCGCCGCCGTTGAGCGCCCTTCGCTCGCCCGAGGGTAACTGGAGAAATACGACCATGCTGGATATCAAGGACGATTTCGATCAACAGAGGCAGATGTATTCCGTCCTGGTGCTGCATTTCATCGAGGGTGTGAAGCAGTCGGAAATCGCCGAGCGGCTCAATCTTTCCCACACCAAGGTGAACCGCATGATTGCGGCCGGCCGCAAGGCGGGCATGGTGAAGATCACCATCGCCAGCCCCTATCAGAGGCTGGTAGACCTCGAAAACGAGATTACCCGCCGTTTCGGCCTCAGGCAATCGGTGGTGACGCCGACGGTCTCCGATAATCCGGAAACCGCCTTGCAGATGGTGGGTCGGGTGGCCGCCAACCATTTGCTGGAGACCATTCGTGACGGCGATGTGATCGCGATTACCGGCGGCAAGGCGGTGAGTGCCGTTGTCGACAATCTGGAGGCGGAGCGTCGTTTCGATGTGCGGGTGGTGCCGCTGACCGGCGGTGTGCAGGGCAAGCACTATACGGATGTCAATCATCTCGCCACGCAACTGGCGGAGAAGCTCGGCGGCAGCGCATCGCTCGTTCATGCGCCGCTGTTTGCCGAGGATGAGGAACAGCGCGATCTGCTGATGAATGTCGCATCGATCCGCGAGGTCTTCGATCTGGCCCGGCAGGCGCAGGTGGCGCTGGTCGGCATCGGCTCCGTGGAGGCTCCGGGCTCCGGCTATTACGATCTTCTGCCGGATGCGGCCCGTGGCGGGCAGGCGCTGGTGGATGCGGGCATTGCCGGCGAGTTTCTCGCCCATCTCACCATGGCGGACGGGCAGCTGGCGCGTATCGATCTCAACTCGCGCGTGGTGGCGCTGGACCCCGGGCAGCTCGCCCGGTGCCCGAATATCATCGGTGTGGCGGCAGGCGCCATCAAGGCCGGACCGGTGGCGGCCACGCTTGCCGGCCGCTATCTGACCTCGCTCGTCGTGGACGAGGCGATAGCCGGCTATTTACTGGATCACGAAGGAGGGGAAACCGCGTGACGGACAATGCAATAGTGACCCGGACGATCGGCAGAAGCGGCATCGGCGCATCCGCCGTGGGGCTCGGCACCTGGGCCATAGGCGGCTGGATGTGGGGCGGCACCGACGAGCGGCAATCCATCGCCGCCATCCAGGCCTCCATCGATGCAGGTATTTCCCTGATCGACACCGCACCGGCCTATGGCATGGGGCTTGCGGAAACCATCGTTGGCAAGGCAATTGCCGGCAGGCGCGAGAAGGTGGTGCTGGTTACCAAATGCGGGCTGGTCTGGCATGTGAATGAGGGTGCTTATTTCTTCCATCAGGATGGCAAGCCCGTTCATCGTTATCTCGGTCCTGCCTCTATCCGTTTCGAGGTCGAAGAAAGTCTGAAACGGCTCGGAACCGACTACATCGATCACTACGTGACCCATTGGCAGGACGCCACGACGCCTATTGCCGAAACGGTCGGGGCTTTGGTGCGGCTGAAAGAGGAGGGGAAGATCCGCTCCATCGGCGCAAGTAACGTCTCGCCCGGCGATCTTGAGGCTTATATCGCCACCGGCGCGCTGGATGCCATTCAGGAAGAATATTCCATGGTGAAGCGCGATATCGAGACGACGCTGCTGCCGCTTTGCCGAAAGAACGATGTCTCGGTTCTCAGCTATTCGTCGCTGGCGCTCGGTCTCCTCTCGGGCAAGGTCGGGCCTGAACGGGTCTTTGCGGACGACGACCAGCGCCACGGCAACCCGCGCTTCAGCCAGGCGAACCGTCAGAAAATCGCGCGATTGATGGGCGTGCTGGAACCGGTGGCGGCCGCCCACGGGGCTTCGGTCGCGCAGGTGGTGATCGCCTGGACGATTGCCCAGCCGGGCATAACATTCTCGCTCTGCGGCGCGCGCGATCCGGCTCAGGCGGTCGAAAACGCCGCGGCTGCACATCTTCGCCTCACGGAGAGTGAGCTGGCGCTCATCAGCGCCGGTGTCGCGGAGCATCTTGTGGGGCTCGATACCTGATTATGTAGGCTGAGACGGGACTTCAGGCGAACAGCGCATCATTTTCGTCCCGTCTCTCACGTCGCTTTAAACGGTCAACAACATTGGGACGCTGGTCATCCGCCAGCGAACGGTATTTCTATGCCCAATTTTCGCGAGGACGCTCTGCGCCGCATCCGGCTCGATGGTGATTTCGATGCCGTCGTGATCGGCGGCGGCATCAACGGAATTGCCGCCTATCGCGATCTCGCCTTGCAGGGGCTGCGGGTGCTGCTGGTGGAGCGCAACGATTTCTCCTCCGGTTGCAGCGCCGCACCCTCACGCATGATCCATGGTGGCCTGCGTTATCTCGAAAACGGTGAATTCGGCCTCGTGGCAGAATCGCTGCGGGAGCGGGATGCGCTTCTGAGGCTCGCGCCGCATATGGTTCGTCCGCTGCCGACCACGATCCCGATCTTTTCGACTTTCAGCGGCCTGTTCAACGCGGCGGCAACCTTTGCCGGTTCCGGCGGAAAACCCGCAAGCCGTGGCGCTCTCGCCATCAAGGCGGGTCTGATGCTCTATGATTTCGTCACCCGCAAAAACCGTATCCTGCCCCGTCATGCGTTTCGCGGTGCGTCCGGGACTTTGCAGCATTGGCCGGATCTGACGCCGGAAATCAGATATTCGGCCACCTATTACGATGCGTGGATAAGCCAGCCCGAACGGCTTGCACTGGAGCTTCTGATCGACACCCATGCCGATGCGCCGCAAAGCGTTGCGCTCAACTATGCGGAGCTTGTCCGTCTCGGCGACGCGTATCGTCTTCGGCTGGAGGGCATGGATGAAGCCCTGCCTATCCGCCCAAGGATCATTGTTAATGCGACCGGTGCATGGATCGACGAGACGATTGGCACGCTGGCTGCACCCCCGGCGGCGGAGACAGCAAAACCGACCGTCTCCGGAACCAAGGGATCGCATCTGATCATTGCCAACGAGGCGCTTTTGAAGGCCCTGAACGGCCATATGATCTTCTTCGAGAATGACGATAATCGCGTCTGTATCCTCTTTCCCTATCTCGGCCGGGTTCTCGCAGGCTCGACCGATATCAAGGTGGATCGTCCCGAGCGGGTGCGCTGCGAGCCCGAGGAACGGGATTATATTCTGGATGCGATCCGGCAGGTCTTTCCGCAGATTGCCATTACCCATTCCGACATCGTTTTCAGTTTCAGCGGCATCCGTCCGCTGCCGCGCAGCGATGCCGCCTTTACCGGAAGAATTTCCCGCAGCCATTTCATCCATCGCGTTGCGGGCGATCCGCCGCAGCTCTGCATGATCGGCGGCAAGTGGACCACTTTCAGGGCTTTTGGCGAGCAGGTGACCGACGAGGTTCTGGCCTTTCTTGGACGCCGGCGGCTGACCGGCACCATGGACCGCCCGATCGGCGGCGGCAGGAATTTTCCAACCGGTGCCAGCAGCCTGCCCGCCTTGCTGTCGGAGGAATTTTCGATTGCCGGAGACCGGGCGGAGCATCTGGCTCTGGCTTACGGCTCCCGTGCCTTCGATCTGATGGGCTTTTGCCGGGGCCGTGCGGATGATGTGCGGCTTTCGGAAAAATCGCCGATCACGGCCGCGGAGGTGGTCTGGCTGATCCGCTTCGAACACGTGCGCCACCTGACCGATCTCGCCCTGCGGCGCACGACGCTCGCCATCACCGGCGTCATCGATGCCGATCTGATCGACGAGATCCTCGCCGTTACGGCCCGCGAGCTTGGCTGGCCGGCCACCCAGGCGGCGGCGGAACGGCAGCGGCTTATCCATGAGCTGGAGACTTTTTATGGAGTCACGCCGGCAATGCTTCAACACAGATGCAAGGAGAATGCATGATGATGCGGATTTCGAAAAAGGCGCGCATGAACCGGCTGTTCCGCAATGGCGGTTGCCTGGATGTGGCCATCGATCACGGTGTTTGCAACGAGCCGAGCTTCCTCATCGGGCTGGAGGATATGGCGCAGACCGTGAACAGGCTGGTCGAGGCCGGTCCCGATGCCATACAGATGGCCTATGGTCAGGCGGATCTGCTGCAGCAGAGGCCGGAGCGCGACAAGCCGGCCCTCGTCATGCGTATCGACATGGGCAACCCTTACAATTCCACGCGCCACAGAACCATGTGGTCGCAGCTCCAGAACCATCACGATCCGATCATCGGTGCGCTGGAAATGGACGCCGCCTGCGTCGTCGTGAACCTGTTCATGCTGCCGGATGAGCCGGAGCTGTTTCGTCAATGCGTCGAAAACATCAGCCGTGTGCGGGCAGATTGCCATCGTTTCGGTATGCCGTTGATGATCGAGCCGCTGGTGATGCTGCCCAATGATGTGCGCGGCGGTTATCAGGTGGATGGCGACGCCGAAAAGATCGTCACGCTGGTGCGTCTTGCCTCGGAAATGGGAGCCGATATCATCAAGGCCGATCCGACCAGCGATCCGCGCGATTTTCACAAGGTGATCGAAGCCGCGCGGTGCCCGGTGCTGGTGCGGGGCGGGGGGCGTGAGGACTTGCGTAACGTGCTTACGAAATCGGCGGCTCTGGTGACCGAAGGTGCGAACGGGATGGTCTATGGGCGAAATATTTACCAGCACGACAATCCCAAGGCCGTCGTTGCGGCGTTGATGGCCATCATCCATCAGGGGGCGGGTGGCGAGGAAGCATGGGATATCTATAATCGTGGCTGATAAAAATCACATATTGGGTCTCGATGTCGGCAACACGGTCATCAAGGCCGTGCTGTTCGACACGGAAGGCCGGCAGGTTGCGCAACACGCCATCGACGGACAGTCGACATTTCCTGAGCCCGGCTATGTCGTGCGCGATCTCGAGGAATTGTGGCGGAACGGCTGCGAGGCGATCCGCCAGCTTCTGGTGAAATCGTCCGTCGATCCCCGCAGCATCCTGGCAGTGGGCTGCGCCGGCCACGGCAATGGCCTCTATCTTCTGGACAAGGACCGGCAGCCCCTGATCGGCATCCAGTCGCTCGACAGCCGTGCTGCCGATGTGGCGGCCGAGCTTGACCGGAAAAGCGGAACGCAATTGCAGGCCCGTTGCCTGCAGCGGCCATGGCCTGCGCAAACACCCAGCCTTCTGGCTTGGGTGAAGCGACATGCACCCGATCTTTATGCCCGGACCGGCACGGTCCTGTTCTGCAAGGATTTTGTCAATTTCCGCCTGACGGGGTGCCTTGCCAATGATATTTCCGATCTCAGCGGCGCTGGGCTACTAGCCTTGCCGGAAGCGCGGCTCGACCGCGAGCTTCTGTCGCTTTACGATCTTGAGGACGCGTTCGCGTTTTTCCCCCGTTGCGTGGAATCGGCTGACATCGTCGGCCAGGTGACGGGCGAGGCTGCGGCTATGACGGGCCTGTCCGAAGGCACACCCGTGATCGGCGGTTTCTTCGATGTGGTCTCCAGCGCCATGGGGTCCGGGGTCATCAATGCCGGGGAAGCTTCCATCATCGCCGGCACCTGGAGCATCAACCAGGTTTTCGCGGACAAGCCGGTCATCAGTCCCGATGTCTTCATGGTCACCACCTTCGGCCGTGACCGTTATGTCAATATCGAATCCAGCGCCACCTCCGCCGCCAACCTCGAATGGTACGTGCACCGCGTTCGCGGCGATCATGGCGACCACGCCTTCGAGCGATGCAACGAATTGGTCGGCTCCGTCTCACCCCGCGCCGACGATCCGTTCTTCCATCCGTTCATTTTCGGCTCGCGGCTGGGTGCGGAATTTCGCGGCGGCTTTTACGGCCTCGCGGGATGGCACGGCGAAGGTCACATGTTGCGGGCCCTGTTCGAAGGGGTGTGTTTCGAACATCGCCGCCATATCGGCGTTCTGCGCGAAGCGGGACTGCCGGTGGAAAGCGCCGTGATGTCCGGCGGCGGTTCCCGCAGCCAGCATTGGCCGCAGATCATGGCGGATGTTCTGGAAATTCCGCTACGTGTCGCGGAAGCCCGCGAGACGGGCGCGCTCGGCGCGGCCATTGGTGCGGCCGTGGCGATTGGGCTTTATCCTGATTATGAGGAGGCGGTTGCGGCGATGACACGGGTTGCGAATGCTTACCGGCCCGATGCTGCGCAAGTCTCGCATTATCGGCGGCGCTACGGTCTCTATGCAGAATTGACCGCGCAGTTGCGTGGCTTCTGGAACGCTTTGCGGTTACCGCAATAGTCTTCGGTTTCTGCAGGGCGCAATCGCGCGTCCGCATCGAGCAGAGCCCCTGCGCGGAGCAAAAGTATCTGTGCAGGGGTGAATATATCGCGCAATATTTTGTATATACTTCAATATTGCAACTTTATAAAGTATTGATGTTTTGATATGGCGCTTGAAAAATAGAATTGAAAGTAAATTTTAAACATAATTTCTTAAGCTCACCCTCCAGCCCGGTCGTCAACAGTTGCGCATGCACCCGTAACTCTCGCCACCGTTGCAGCATAATTTTTGGGGGATGGGACATGCTTTTTAAATCGACAACGGGTCGGAATATTTTTGCGGTCGCCGCATGCGGGGTCTTTGCGACGATCGCGGCCTCGGCCGTGCTGTTTTATCGGTCCATTGAGGATACCAGGGCCAACAATCTCGAACGTATGCGGCAGATCGCCCATAGCGAAGCCCTGGCGACCGAAAAGAATATCGGCGGCACAATCCATATCGTCAACAGCCTCGTCTCGGTTCTGGAATCGATGAAACAGTCAGGCGATGCCGACCGTGGTAAGGCCGATCAGATCATTCACCAGATGCTGGCCAATAACCCCGACATTCTTGGCCTATGGACCGGATGGGAGCCAAATGCGTTTGACGGCAAGGATGCGGAATTCGCCAACAGGGAAGGGCATGACGCGACCGGCCGGTACATACCCTATTGGGTGCGCAGCGGCGGCAAAATAAGCAATACCGCTTTGACGGACTATGCCAACCGCAGGTCCGGGCGATTATTATCAATTGCCCTTCACCCTGAAGAAAACGGTCGTCGTCGAGCCCTATTCCTATGCAATCGACGGCAAGGAAGTCCTGATTACCTCGATTGCCAAGCCGGTTATGATCGATGGCAAGCCTCAGGGCGTTGCCGGCCTCGACCTGTCGCTCGATGAAACAAGCAAGGCGCTTTCGGCGGTGCGGCCCATGGGAACGGGTTTCGTCAGCCTAGTCAGTGGCGGCGGCAAGATCATCAGTCATCCGGATGCGACGATCATGGGAAAAAGCCTCGCGGACGGCGGTGCGAAGACCGCCGGTTGGGACCAGCTGATTGCAAATCCCGGTGCGGAGCGCGAGATCACCGCACAGGATGGAACGGCGTCCTTCGCCATCGCCTTGCCGGTCATGCTTACCCAGGACATGAAATGGTACGCAATCATCTCGGTGCCGGAAGAAACGGTGTTTGCGCAGCTGCATGCCATGATGCGTGACGCCGCTTTGACCATAGTGACGGCCACCGTCCTGCTGGCGCTGGCGGGATGGTTCATCGCGCGGCGGTTCATCGGGCGCATCGCAAACATCATCGATGAGACCGCCCAGATTGCACAGGGAAATCTTCATCTGACACTGAAGGATATCGGGACAAGGGACGAAATCGGCGATCTTGCCCGCTCTCTCGATGTTCTGCGCGAAAACAATCGGCAGAAGGCCTCACTGGAACAGCAGGCCGAGAGCAACCGCACGCTTGGCGAAGAAGAGCGTGCGGCGCGGGAACGCAGGGCTGCCGATGAGGCGGGCAGCATCCGTTTTGCCGTCGACAGCCTGGCTTATGCGCTGGCGAAGCTCGCTGACGGCGACCTAGCCTGCCGTATCGACAATCCCTTTGTCGAGCAGCTCGACGCGGTGCGTGGCGATTTCAACGGCTCGGCCGGGAAATTGCAGGACGCGCTTCTGCGGGTATCGGAAAATGCCTCCGGCATCGACGCCGGCGCCAATGAAATCAAGGCAGCGTCCGATGATCTGGCGCGGCGAACGGAGCAGCAGGCGGCGGCCGTTGAAGAGACCGCTGCGGCCCTTGAAGAGATTACGACAACGGTAAAAGACGCCGCCAAACGTGCGCATGAGGCGGGCCGGCTGGTTTCCCGCACGCGCATCGGCGCGGAACGGTCTGGTGAAGTCGTGCGTCAGGCCGTGATGGCGATGGAGCGGATCGAGAAATCGTCGAACGAAATTTCCAGCATCATCGGCGTGATCGATGAGATCGCCTTCCAGACGAATTTGCTGGCGCTGAATGCCGGGGTGGAAGCGGCGCGTGCCGGTGAGGCGGGCAAGGGTTTTGCGGTGGTGGCGCAGGAAGTGCGGGAGCTTGCCCAACGCTCCGCCGCTGCGGCGAAGGAAATCAAGTCGCTGATCACCAAGTCGAACCAGCAGGTCGAAGAGGGCGTACATCTTGTCGGCGATACAGGCAAGGCGCTCGATGTCATCGTTGCCGAAGTGCAGGAGATCAACCAGCACGTCGCCGCGATCGTGGAATCCGCGCAGGAACAGTCATCCGGCCTCCAGCAGATCAACGTCGCCGTTAACCAGATGGATCAGGACACGCAGAAAAATGCCGCGATGGTCGAGGAGATGACCGCCGCAAGCCACACGCTGGCAACGGAGGTCGATGCGCTGAACCGGCTGCTCGGCCAGTTCGAACTCGGTCAGGGAACAGGTGTCCATCGGAGTTCTCTAAAGGCGGCCTGACTGGGCGCCCTGAGCAGCCGTGTCCATCAGCGCCGATGGGCACGGCGGGGAAATGGAAGATGGACTTTGTCTGCAAATTGAGCATCTTATTTCCTGCAAGCAAGTAATGGGATGATCAACAGCAGATGGATATCAGGCGCCTGAAATCGTTTATCACGATTGTCGACATGGGTAGCATAACCAGAGCGGCCGATGTGTTGCATATTGCCCAGCCGGCGCTCAGCCAGCAACTGGCAAGCATCGAGGAGCATTTCCGTCAGAAACTGCTGACCCGAAGCCAGCAGGGCGTGGTCATGACCGATGCCGGCAAGGTTGTCTATAGGCATGCGCAGGTCATTTTGCGGCAGATGGAGCAGGCGCAGGCGGAGGCTCTGGAAGCCGGCGCTGTGCTTTCCGGCAAGGTGTCGGTGGGCCTTGCGCCCTTCAGCAGCGCCGCCACGCTTTCGCTGCGTCTGATGGAGGAAACCAAGCGGCTTCATCCCGGCATTCTGCTGCACATCACGGAAAGCGTCAGCCAGCCCTATAGCCAGATGATCATGAACGGCCGTCTGGAAATGGGTTTGATCCACGGCGTCGGGCCGATCCGGGGCGTCAAGTTCACGCCGCTGTTCCGTGAGGAATTCGTTCTCGTCGTGCATCGCAGCTTCGGCGTGGAACCGGGCGATGCGCCGATCACGGTCGCCGATCTGGCGTTTTTGCCTTTCCTTCTGCCGCCGACCTATAATTTCGTGCGCCGCGCCATCAATCTCGCCTTCACTCGCAGCCGCAAGGATTTGATCGTGATGGCGGAGCTGGAATCGGTAAGGACCATCGCGCGCGGCGTGGATGCCGGGCTTGGCGCGACCATAACGCCCAAGGCCATTGCCGACCGCATCGTCGCAGAATCCAATGAGGACATCGTCGTGAGGCAGATCGCGAGCCCGATGATCGAGGAAACGCTGTCCTTCTGCGTATCGGACAATACGCCGCTCTCCGAGCCCGCGCTTGCCGTGAAGGAGATATTGCTGCAACTGGCCGAGACCCTGAAATAAAAGGGTTCGGCCGGCTCTAAAGCCATGCGCAGCAGCGTTTCCCGGTGCCGCGCATGGAAAAGATCAAAGCATTGCTTCCTTGCGGCAGTTCACCAGCAATTCTGCCACCGAAAGGTTGTTCGGCAGGCGAAGCAGGGTTTCGACCATTTCGGCAAGATCGTCCGGCTGGGTCATATCCTCGCGGCTGACTTCCGTTTCGCCGACCGTCATATCGGTTGCGATATAGCCAGGGCAAAGCGCGGTGGCGCGCACGCCGCTGTCCCACAATTCCTGCCGGATGCCGTGGGTGAGGGCGACAACGGCGAATTTCGTCATGGCATAACCCACATTTGACCCCACGCGGCGTCCCGCCAGCGAAGCGACATTGATAACCCTGCCCTGTCCGGTTTTTACGAGATGGGGAATGGCGGCGCGGGTTACCCTCAGCGGACCCTTGACGTTGATACGCCACATCTGGTCGAGGCTTTCTTCGCCCGCATCCATGACCCGGACCTTGGGGTTGATGCCGGCGCAATTCACCAGCCCGTCGATCCGGCCATATCTGGCGGCAACGGCGTCAACCCAGGCCTCCGCCGAGCCAGCCTCTTCCGCATCGTAGCGATCGGCCGAAAGCCGGTCCTTCACCGCAACGGCGGCCGGATTTCGCGCTCCCGCCGCCACCGTGAAACCGGCTTCGTGAAGCCTTTTGGCGATCGCAAGGCCGAGACCCCGCGATGCGCCGGAAACCATGATGACACGGCCACTTCCTCCCAACATGCTGTTCTCCCTATTTCATTCCATTGCAGAATTCGGCGATGCGGGCGCAGCCTTCGGCAAGGTTTTCCATGCTGGTGGCATAGGAAAGCCGGAAGAAGGGGCTGAGGCCATAGGCTGCGCCCTGCACTGTCGCAACGTGATGTTCGGCGAGAAGCGCCATGACGAAATCGGTATCGTTCTCGATCTTCGTGCCGCCCTTCGTCGTCTTGCCGATCAGCGCGGCAATATTCGGGAAGATATAGAAGGCGCCTTCCGGCTTGTGGCAGCGAAGCCCCTCGATTTCCGAAAGCTTGCCGAGCACGAAATCGCGGCGCGTCTTGTAGATGTCGGCGCGCTCCTTCAGCAGATCCTGCGGGCCGTCGAGAACCGCGACGGCGGCAGCCTGTACGATGGTCGCGACACCGCCGCTGTTCTGGGTATTGACGTTGCTGATGGCCTTGATGAGATCCTTCGGGCCGCCGCAGAAGCCGAGACGCCAGCCGGTCATGGCATAGGCTTTCGATGCGCCGTTGACGGTCAGGACCCGGTCATAGAGGCGGGGTTCGACTTCGGCGATGGTGCAGAATTCGAAGTCGTCATAGATCAGGTGCTCATACATGTCGTCGGTCATGATCCAGACATGTGGATGCCGCAGCATGACCTCGGCGATTTCCTTCATTTCCGCGCGGGAGCAGGCGGCACCCGTGGGGTTGTTGGGGAAGTTGAAAAGCAGCCACTTGGTCTTCGGGGTAATCGCGGCTTCGAGATCTTCGGCGCGCAGGCGGAAACCGTTATTCTCCGGGCAAACCACCGGCACGGGCACGCCGCCCGCGAACTTCACGATATCGGCATAGCTGATCCACGACGGCGCGGGAATGACGACTTCATCGCCCGGGTCACAGGTGGCCATGATGGCGTTGAAGATGATCTGCTTGCCGCCGCCCGCCACCAGAATCTGGCTCGGATCGTAATCGAGATTATTGTCGCGCTTGAACTTCCGCTGGATCGCGGCCCGTAGCGCCGGCGTTCCGTCGGCGGGCGGATATTTCGTGTCGCCGGCAAGGGCCGCGGCATGCGCTGCCTCGACCGCGTGGGCAGGGGTCGGGAAATCCGGCTCGCCGGATGACAGGCTGATGACCTTGATGCCCTGAGCGGCGAGATCGCGCGCTTTCTGGGTCATGGCGAGCGAAGCTGACACGGTGACGTTGTTAAGGCGTTGGGCGATGGTGGGCATGGATTATTTCCGATTGTAACGGTGAAGACAGGCATCGTCGCGACGCCAGTGCATGACAAAGAGGTTACGAGAATTTTCGGCCGTTTCCCCAATACGACTTCGATGTGAGGTCATACGGGATTTTGATGCATCGCCGCCAAGATGGGGTGGGCAGTCCATATGCGTATGCGATGACCTCAGAGGAATAAAATATTATGCAGCCCGTCGGCTTAGCCCCTAAGCTTGGCGCAACAACAAGGGAACGACGCGTCGGGCAATGTTACCCAGAGAGGTAACCGGCGCGAAAATGCAGAAATATGCGACAGGCGCCGGCAAAAGACCGGATGCCTCGACAGGGAGCACACCCAGCAAATTCTAGTCATAGGGTCTGGACGATCTCGTTCGGCTCAAAGCGATGCCTCGTGCCGTATTCAACGCGACGGGAGTATAGATGTCGGATATTGCGATCATGGAACCACATGCCCCGCCACGCCGCGGAGTTTCCGGCTGGAAGGCCCTCGAGCGTCGGCTGTTTTCGCCCGGCATCCTCATCCTGCCGCTGCTGATCTTTCTGCTGATCTTTTTCTTCTGGCCGGCGGTTCGGCTGATGAGCTTCAGCGTCATGACCCAGAATTCGCAGGGGCTGATCGGCTCCCCCTTCACGCTTGCCCATTATGTCAGGTTTTTCGAGGTTGATCTTTACCAGAAGGTGCTCTGGGCGACGATCCGCATCAGCCTGATCACCTCGGTTCTTGCGGCGATACTGGCCTATCCGGTCGCGACCGTTCTCGTGCGCGGCAATATCGTCACGACCCGTATCATCACGCTGATCGTGATTGCGCCGCTGGCCGTCAGCGTCGTGGTGCGCGCCTATGGCTGGCAGCTCATTCTCGGCAACGGTCCGACCGGCCTTCTGAACTACGTATTGATGAATCTTGGCATCATAGACAGTCCGATGACGCTGCTGTTTTCGGATGCCGCCGTCATTATCGGCTCCCTGCACATTTTCTTCCCGATGATGGTGCTGCCGCTGTCCTCCGCGCTTGGCAAGATCGATCCGAACCTGCAGCAGGCCGCCCGCACGCTCGGCGCGCCGGCATGGAAAGTTTTCCTGCGGATCACCTTCCCGCTCAGCCTTCCCGGTCTGCTAGCGGGTTTCACGTTGGTGTTTTCGCTCGCTTCCGCATCCTACGTCATTCCCGCTCTGATCGGCGGTCCCGGCTCGCAGATGCTTGGCAACATGGTCGAACAGCAGGTTCTCGCGGTCTATGACTGGCCGTTCGGCGCCACCATCGCCACCATCCTCGTTTTCATCGTCATTCTGATCAACGCCGTCTCGATGCGGCTGCTCGGCGGGCGTCGTATCAAGGCAAGCGCGTCATGAACAACAAGCTGACCGGCACTTCCGCCATCGTCCTTTACGCGATCACCGCCGCCATGATGGTCTTCATCCTGGCCCCCATCGTTCTCGTCGTCGCCATCTCGTTTTCCGACAGTTATTTCGTCACCTTCCCGCCACAGGGTTTCACCTTCCGCTGGTATGCGGCGGTAATGCAGAACGAGGAATTTACCGCTGGCCTCACCTTCAGTGCGGCGCTGGCGGTGGCGACCACCATCCTTTCACTGGCGCTCGGCGTTCCGGCAGCCTTCGCACTCTCCCGCGGAAAATTCATCGGCCGCTCGTTGATGAAGGGACTGCTGCTTTCGCCGCTGATCTTTCCCGTGCTGGTGACCGGCCTGGCATTGCTGCAGCTTTTCTCCGGCTATGGCTGGATGGATACCAAGCTGAAGCTTCTCATCGCCCACACCGTCGTGACGTCGCCCTATGTGATCCGCACGGTGCTGACCAGCCTTCAGCTCGTCAATGTCAGCCTTGAGGAAGCGGCGCGCACGCTTGGCGCCACGCGCTGGAAAACCTTCACGCGGGTGATCTTTCCGCAGATCGCGCCCGGCGTCGCCTCCGGCTCGATCTTCTGCTTCATGGTTTCTTTCGACAATTATCCCGTTTCGATGTGGCTGGCGGATTCCGCGAACCTGCCGGTGCCCATCGTTCTTTATCGCCAGATCGGCACGGTCTTTGATCCTTCGGTCGCGACCATGTCCACCATCATCATTCTTCTGGCGGTGACCGTCGTGCTCGTCCTCGACAGGCTGGTGGGTCTGCGCCGGGCAATGGCTATGTAAATCAACAACAAGAGGGGTACCGGAAATGACAGACAAGACCAGCATCATGAAACGGCGCAGTTTCCTGACAGTCACCGCAGGCGCGCTCGCCACACCCTATTTCTACACCGCGGCTTCCGCACAGGACCGCACCATGTATGTCGGCGTCTATAATTCGGCGCAGGGCGGGCTGATCAAGAAGGAAGTGATCCCGGCTTTCGAAAAGGAATATAAGTGCCGGGTCCTGACGACCGAAGGCGCGACGCTCGCCAATATCGCCACGCTGCGCGCCACCCGCGAAAATCCGCAATATAGCGTGATGTCGATGGACGATGTCGGCGTTCCGCAGGCCAAGGAGGAAGGCCTGATCGAGCAATTGCCGGCGGACGAAATCCCCAACCTCAAGAACGTCTATTCTCGCTATCTTTTCGAAGACAATTTCGGCGTCGGTTTTGCAATCTCGATTGCCGGCCTGTTCTATAATCCGACGACGGGCAAGCCGTTCGAAAGCTACGAACAGATGTTCGACAAGAAATATGCCCGCCGCATGCTTCTCAACACACCGAAGAACACCCAGAGCGTTCTGATGCTGATGGTGGCGGCCGCCCTTGCGACCGGCAAGCCGCTGAAGGAAGCGCAATATGATACCGATGCCGGCTGGGCGAAACTCGCCGAGCTGAAGCCGAACGTGCTCTCGATCTATGACGCGGAAGCGCAGACGATGATGGTGGCGCAGGGCCAGGCGGATTTCGGCGGTATCGAATACTCCAAGGCGGTTTATCCGCACACCAAGAAGGGCGTGCCGCTGGACATGACCTTCCCGAAGGAAGGGGCATTCACCGGCATCAATTCCATCGCCCTGGTAAAGGGCGGACCGCACCGCGATCTCGCGCTTGCCTATATCAACCGCATCCTCGATCCCGGTGTGCAGAAGATGCTTTCGGAAGCGACACTGAGCGCTCCCTCCGTCAAGGGCATCGAGTTCGGCGCAGATACGGCGAAGTTCCTTGCCTACCCGGAAACGAAGATGGAATCGCTGAACCTGTTCACACCGGACTGGAAATACATCATTCCGCGTCGCGCCCAATGGCTCGAAAAATACAACCAGACCTTTAACGGCTGAGGAACGCTGATGAAATCCGTAGAAGTCCGCCTGGAAAGACTGACCAAGCATTACAACGGTCAGGTCGTTGCCGTCGATGATGTTTCGCTTACCGTCAAGGCAGGGGAAATCCTGGCGCTTCTCGGCCCGAGCGGCTGCGGTAAAACGACCTGCCTGCGCATGATTGCGGGGCTTGTCGATCCTACCTCGGGTGAAATCGTGGTCGGCGGCAAGCCGACCACGCGCACCCCGGTTCACCGCCGCAATGTTGGCATGCTTTTCCAGAACTACGCCCTGTTTCCCCACATGACCGTTGCCGAAAACGTCGCCTTCGGGCTGGAGATGCGGGGCGTTTCCAAGGCTGACCGGGAAGGGCGCGTGAAGCAGGCGCTCGATCTCGTTCAGCTGCACGCCTTCGGCGACCGACTGCCGGTGCAGCTTTCCGGCGGCCAGCAGCAGCGTGTGGCTTTGGCGCGCGCGCTGGTGATCGAGCCTTCGATGTTGCTCCTGGACGAGCCGCTCGGTGCGCTCGACAAGGGCCTGAGGGAAAGCATGCAGGTCGAAATCCGCAGCCTGCAGCAGCGGCTTGGCCTCACCACCATCATGGTGACCCACGATCAGGACGAGGCGCTGACCATGGCGGACCAGATCGCCGTGATGCGGGATGGCAATCTCGAGCAGATCGCACCGGCCGGCGAAATCTACCAGAAGCCGCTGACCCGCTTCGTCGCGGGTTTCATCGGCGCTTCGAACTTCTTCGAGGCGAGCGTGGCAGAGCGCAATGGTCGTTCCGCAAGGCTGGTCACCGGTTCCGGCGTGCGGCTCGATGTCGAGGATATGGGGGCGGTTCAGGGCGACAAGGTCGTGGTCACCGTTCGCCCCGAAGCAATCTCGGTCTCACCGCTTGCGGTGGACGCAGGTGAAAACACCGGCAATTCCACCACGGCGCGGGTGGAGCAGGTCGTCTATCGCGGCTTCATGCTGCATTATTACCTGCGTCTGGACAATGGCGAGCCGATGATCGCTTACCGGCAGACCCAGACCGAAGGGTTCACCAATGCCGTCAGCGCCGCTGGCGACCGGGTGAGACTGAGCTGGACGACCGACAGCAATCACGTGATCCAGCTGAATTGATGATTTCGCGGCTGGGTCGCTCAGGCGGCCCGGCTGGCGACGGATTGAAATCCGGTCCGTATCCATAGGTGACAAAATTACGGCACCGCGCTCCTGAAATGGAATGCGGTCCCGTGCTTTTTGTGCTGGATATGAGGCGTATGCCGCTTCAGGCAACCACTTCGCGAGCCGGCACGACGCTGCGGCCGCAGGCTTCCACTTCGCTGCGCACGGTGCGCGCAAGCTCCAGCGAGCCGGGCGTATCGCTGTGGACGAGGATCGATCTGGCGCGAACGGGAATGATCTCGCCCTCGATGGTCGTGACCGTGCCTTTTTCCAGAAACTGGCGCACGCGCGCACGAACTTTTCCCTCTTCCTTGATGACGGAATTCGGCAGCTTGCGTGGCACGAGCTGGCCCTTCACATCATAAGCCCGGTCGGCGAGAAAGAGGTTGAGCACTTTCAGCCCGCAATCCAGAGCCGCCTTTTCGATCAGCATGTCCGGCATCGAAAAGACGATGAGATCGGGATCGACCGCTTTGATCTTTTTCATGATCCGTTCGGCAAGCGCCGCATCGCGGTTGATCATGTTGCCCATGGCGGCATGGAAGCTGATATGGGAGAGCGCAACCTCCTGCGCCCTGGCAATCGCCGAAAGCGCGCCGAGCTGGTAGAGAACCTGCTGTTCCATTTCTTCTGCATCGACGGGAATTTCGCGGCGGCCGAAGCCGAGGCGGTCGGCGAGGCCGGGATGAGCGCCGACACCGACGCCGTTCTGTTTGGCGAGACGCACCATGCGCGCCATCATTTCCGGATCGCCGGCATGGAAGCCGCAGGCGATATTCGCCGAAGAGACGACTTCCATAAGCTTCTCGTCGTCGCAGACCTTATAGACGCCGAAACCTTCGCCCATATCGGAATTAACATCGATCTTCATGGTTCCCTCTCCGTATTTTTAAGGATTATCGTTTTGCGAGCGTGCCGAGTGCGGCGGTAACCAGCGGCAGGGTTTTGCGGATATCGGCGAAATAGGCGTCGATTGCCTGTTCGACCTCCAGCGCCTCGCGCACCGTCGCCTGCACGAAACGGATGCGACTGCCGATGCGCGCCTGTCCGAGCCGCCAAAGATCGCTGTCGATGATACCAGCCATCTTCGGATAACCGCCGGCTGTGTTGGCGTCGCTCATCTGGATGATCGGCTCGCCGCTTGGCGGAACCTGAACCACGCCGGGAATGACGCCGTAAGAACGTAGCTCCACCGGAGCCGCAAGTGTCATCGGCGTGCCGGCAAGCCGGTAGCCGGTGCGGTCGCTCTGCGAGGTGATTTTCCAGGCTTCGGACCAGAAACGTTCCGCACCTTCGCCGAAAAGATCGTGTTCGGCGGCGGGAATGGCTCTCAGCAGTAATTCGCCATTTTCGGATACCGGAAACATGTCCGGCATCGCCTCGGCAAGCGGCATGACGCCGAGGCCGCTTGCCGGCAGCGCCGTTGGTTCGGATGGCAGAACGGATAGCCTGTCGCCGGTGGTGAGGTGGCGTCCCTCATGGCCGCCGAAGGAGCCGCGAAGTGAGGTGCTTCGTGATCCCATCACCACGGGAACGTCTATGCCGCCCTGAAGGCAGAGATAGGCGCGCGCATTCTTCAGCGGCGTCGAAAATTCGAGAATCTGACCCTTTTCTGCCCGCGCGCACCAGTAGGGCGGCAGATCGGCACCATTGAGCCGGGCGGCGCAATCCGCACCGGTTACGGCGAAGGTCAGCGCCTCTTCGAATTCGATGCGGAACGGAAAGGTCTGGATTTCAATCGCAGCGGCGTCCTCGCCGTTGCCGACAAGAATATTGCCGACCCTGAGCGCGATGGGGTCCATCGCGCCCGTGGCGGTGATGCCGATATTGCGGTAACCCGCGCGGCCGAGATCCTGCACGGTGTTCAGCGGCCCGCAGGCAAGAATATGGATCATAGTTCGATCCTTTCGGGAAGGAAACGAACGCGGTCGCCGGGCGCCAGCACCGCCGGCTGTTCGGCGGTGGCGTCGAACATGGTGATTTCGGTGAAGCCCAGCGAATTCCAGCCATTCGGTCCGGTCAGAACCGAGATGCCGGACTGCATGCCGCCGATCGTCACCATGCCCTTCAACATGCGAAGCGACGGGACTTTCTTGCGCGGCATGAAAATGCGCGGATCGAGGCCGCCGAGATAACCGAAGCCCGGTGCGCTGCCGACGGCGAAAACCGTATAGGTTGGCTCGAAATGCAGCCGCACGACTTCACTGTCCGGCAGGCCGGAATAATCGCAGATCGCCGCAAGGTCTATGGCGTGCTCGCCGCCATAGGTCGTGGGCACTTCGATGGTCTTGCCCAGAAGATCGAGTTCCGCCGTCCTTTGCCAGATGTCGAGAAGCTCATCCTGCAGATGCCCGGCATCTTCAGGCGTGCTGCGTAGCACGATCAGCAGGTTGGTCATGCCGGGTATCAGCTCCAGCACCTCGGGGCGGTCCTTCAATGCGCGCGTCAGCGCCCAGATACGCCGCTGGGCGGGCAAGTCCAGCTCGCCGGGCGCTTCGATCAGAAACGTCTTGTTGCCGATCATCGAGATTTTCGGCAGGCCCAGATGGGCGGGGGTGAGGTGGGGCGTTTTCAGCGGGAGGTTGCTCATTGACGTCACCATCATGTTTCGGTCTTGAGAAGTGTGGAGCCATAGCCGACAAGCGCGCCGGCTTCCGTCACGATTTCGCTGACGGTGCCGGCTTTTTCGGCGATGACCGGAACAAGCACCGGTCCGGCTGCGACGAATGCGACGATCTCGCCTTTCGCTACGGATTGTCCTGCCCGAACCGCCCGATCGGGGCGCTGCGGATGCGCGGGCGTGAAGATGCCGGCCATCGGTGCACGGGCGAGAATATCCCCCGCCTTTTCCGGCGCTTTGGCCGCTTCAATGGGCCGCTGTGCGGCAGGGGTCTGACCGCCTGCCATGGCAACGATCTTCAATGATCCATCCGGCGTCTCTATTTCAATGGCGGAGACATTGTTGCGCTCGAGGTGAGCGGCAAGATCGGCAATTGTGCCGGGCTCGCTGTAGCGGGATACGGAAACAGGCTGTCGCTTCACTTTGCACCCCGCGCTGCAAGCCAATGTTCGAGGTAATGAATATCCGTACCGCCTTCGGAAAAGGCCGGGTCCTGCAATATTTCCCGATGCAGCGGCAGGTTCGTGGAAACGCCTTCGATGCGCATTTCGCCAAGCGCGCGCCGCATGCGCAGGATTGCCTGCTCGCGGGTCGGCGCATGGACGATGAGCTTGGCGATCAGCGAATCGTAGTGAGCCGAAACTCTGTAACCCGCCGTCACATGGGTATCGACCCTGACGCCGGGACCGCCCGGCAAGTGCAGAGACGTGATCAGGCCGGGGCAGGGAATGAAGCTATAGGGGTCTTCGGCATTGATGCGGCACTCGATGGAGTGGCCTTCGCAGACGATATCCTCCTGCGAAATCTCAACCGGATGGCCAAGAGCGACGAGAAGCTGCTGGCGCACCAGATCCACGCCCGAGGTCATTTCCGTAACCGGATGTTCGACCTGCAGGCGGGTATTCATCTCGATGAAATAAAATTCGCCATTTTCGTAGAGAAATTCGAAGGTGCCGACGCCGCGATAACCGATCTGGCGGCAGGCTTCGACACAGCGATTGCCGACGAAAGCCGCGACATCGGGCGGGATGCCGATGGCCGGACCTTCTTCGACAACCTTCTGGTGGCGGCGCTGCATGGAACAATCGCGCAGGCCCACCCAGACCCCGTTGCCCTGACCATCGCAGAGAACCTGAATTTCGACATGGCGCGGATGTTCGAGGAATTTCTCGATATAAAGTTCCGGCGTTCCGAAGGCCCGGCTTGCCTCCTCACGCGTGACGAGAACGGCATCCTGAAGAGCAGAGGCCTCGTGCACGACACGCATGCCGCGGCCGCCGCCGCCGCCGGCCGCCTTGACGATGACGGGGTAGCCGATTTCGGCGGCGATTTTCGAGACTTCGGCCATGTCATCCGGCAGGGCGGAATCGGGACCGGGAACGCAGGGCACGCCGGCCTCCATCATCGCCCGCTTCGCCGCGATCTTGTCACCCATGGTGCGGATGGCGTCGGCGCGCGGGCCGATGAAGACCGCCCCCGCCGCCTCCACGGCTTCCGAGAAGGACGCTCTTTCGGACAGAAAACCATAGCCGGGGTGAACCGCGCCAGCGCCGGTCAGCTCCATCGCAAGCAATATGGCCGGCACGTTGAGGTAGCTCTGGGCGGGAGAGGCCGGGCCGATGCAGATGGCGGTGTCGGCTGCCTTCAGATAGTCGGCATCCTTATCGGCTTCCGAATAGATCATGACGGTCTTCAGGCCGAGTTCACGGCAGGCGCGCTGTACCCGCAAGGCAATCTCGCCGCGATTGGCGATCAGGACGCTATCGAATGCTCTTGGCTCAGCCACTTTTGGGAGTGTCGCGTCCATCATTCGAACTCCAGCACCGGCTGTCCAAGTTCGACGTCTTCGCCGTCATTGGCGATAAATCTGGCGATCCTGCCGCTTCGTTCGGCCCTCACGGTGTTGAACACTTTCATCGCCTCTATGATGAAGAGTTCCTGTCCTTGCCTGACCTCGTCGCCGGCTTCGGCGAAAGGCGCCGCGCCCGGGCTCGGGGCGCGATGGAAAAGGCCGAATGAGGGTGCTGCGACGATGCCGGATGACGCCGGTGCGGCTGCGGCGGATGCCGGCGCATGTTCTTCGGCACGGGGTGTCGCGGATGCCGTTTCGGCTACCGCAACGGGCCGGGGCTGCGATGATGGCGCCTGTGGCGAAACGGCATTGTTTTCGCGGATGATCCGGACCGTGGTTCCCTCCTGGCTCACGGTCAATTCGGATACTCGCGAAGAGCCAACGAACTCGATCAGTTTCTTGATCTTTTCCAGATCCATATTGGTTTCCAACGTCTTTTTTGTCCCCACGGCGGCAGGCGGGCGGAGCGGAATCCGCACCCTGTCCATCAGCAATAGCTACCATGGGGGCGGGATTGATGGGGTCAGACGAAGTTCCTATGGACATTGCTTTCCGGTTTGATATCCCGCCGCCGCGTGGTGAAACGGTTCGAAGACTCCGAAGGAACGAACCATGGATTCCCGCAAAGGCATTCTCCTCAAAATCTCCGCAGCGCTCGCTCTGGTGCTGATGGGCGCCTGCATCAGCAGCCTGAGGGGCGAAATACCCATCGGGCAGGTGGTCTTTTTCAGGTCGGCTGTGGCCATGTTGCCGCTCTGTCTGTGGATGGCGGCGCAGGGCGGTTTTCGAAGGCAGGTGGCAACCAGCCATATTGGCGGCCATCTGGTGCGGAGTTTTTCCGGCACCGGCGGCATGGTCTTCAGCTATCTGGCGCTGGCCTACATTCCGCTGGCCGACGCGACGGCCATCAGTTATGCGACACCGCTCTTCACCGTCATTATGGCGGTGCTGCTTCTCAAGGAAGTCGTCAGGATTGACCGCTGGACGGCGGTGGTCGTCGGGCTCTGCGGCATCGTGCTGATCCTGTCGCCGCATTTTTCCTTCGATGTTTCGGATGTCGCTTCCGGTTCCGGCGTCGCCATGCTCGGCGGCCTGTTCGGTCTGGCGGCGGCTTTTTTCTCCGCCATATCGATGATCCAGATCCGGCATTTGACGCAGACGGAAAACACCGGCGCAATCATCTTATATTTCACCCTGCTCACCACCGTCATCGGCTTTGCCAGCATCGGCATGGGTTGGAAAATGCCGACCGCGTGGCAATGGACCCTGCTGATCGGCACCGGTCTTATTGGCGGTATCGCGCAGATATTGGTGACGCTCAGCCTGCGTTATGCCGAGGCGTCCCTGCTCGCGCCGTTCGACTATACGACGATGATCTGGGCGCTGTTGATCGGTTATGCCTTCATGGATCAGGTTCCGGCCCTGACGACCATTCTGGGGGCTTCCATCGTGGTTGCCGCCGGTTTGTTCACGCTGTGGCGGGAAAGGCGGCTGCACAAAAAGCGCGTTACGGAACAGCTGACGCTGTCGGCTCCCTGACGGCCTGTTTCGCCAGCCGGTTTTCGCGCCACATGGCAAAAAGCCCGGCGGCGATGACAGTCAAGGCGCCAATGATGGTCGCACCCGTCGGCACTTCGGCCATGAAGAGATAACCGAGGGCGATTGCCCATATCATGGTGGTGTAATCGAACGGCGCCAGCAGCGAGGCCTGGGCGTGGCGCAGGCTGAGCGTCATGGCGATCTGGCCGATGCCGCCGGCAAGGCCCCCGCCGGCGAGCAGCAGGAACTGGTGAAAATCCGGCATCTTCCATCCAAATCCGAGCGTGGCGAGGCCGGCCACCACACTCGTCAGCGTATAGATGAGCACGATGCGCGACGGCTTTTCGATGCTGTTCAGATGGCGGACGGCGATGGAGGAAAAGGCTGCGCAAAGCGCACCGGTGAGCGCCAGCGCGGTTCCGATCATTGCGACGCAGTCTGTTTGAGCGGGGCCTGAGGCGGCATCGAAGATCAGTTTCGGCGAGAGCGTGATGAAGACACCGATGAAACCGGTCAGTACGGCGGACCAGCGATATATCCGCACTTTTTCGCCAAGCAGCAGCGCCGCCAACATGATGGTGAAAAGCGGTGTCGTGTAGCTCAGCACCGTCACATTCACCAGCGGCAGATAGGCGAGGGCGAGAAAGCCGAAGAACATGCCGCCTAGCCCGGCCGAGCTGCCCGCGAGCAGGCTGCCGATGTTCTTCGCGGCCGGCACGGTTATCCGCTCCGAGGAGGCGATGAACCAGAGACAGAGGGGAATGAGGGCAAAAAATCCCCGGCAGAAAACGACTTCGCCGACCGGGATCGCCCCGTCCAGGCCCTTCACGCAGGCGGACATGACTGTGAATGCCAGCATGGCCGTCAGCTTGAGCAAAATTCCGGTCTTAGGATTCATCCCGCTCCCCATCGCAGCCCAAACCGTGTCATGGGGAAGAAGCGGAGAAAAGCCTTAGCCGGCTGTCATAAGAATCTTGTCTTACCCCATTACTCCCTTGAAGACCGGCAGGACCACCGGACGACGCTTTTCCCCTAGGCCCCCGCGGTGATTTGGTGTCATGATCGCATTTCTAACCGGCGGGAGGTTAAGCGGGCATGTTGGATTTGCGCAGGCTGCGATATCTGGTCGCGATTGCCGATTGCGGCTCCATGTCGGCGGCGGCGCGGCAATTGGGGATAGCCCAGCCGGCGCTCAGCCATCACATTACGGAACTGGAACGGCTGGTTGGTTTTCCAGTGCTGCACCGGCTGGCGCGGGGTGTGAAGGCGACGGAAAAGGGTGAAGTCCTGCTTTCCCATGCACGGGAGATTACCGAGAAGGTTCGGCAGGCGGAAGCGGAAATCCGGGCCATGGCCTATCTGGATGAGCGGGTGATCCGGCTGAGCCTCATCCCCTCCTGGGCGACCGCCTTTGCGCCGAGCATCATCAGCGAAGTTGCCGCTTCGATGCCCAAGGTGTCGCTGCGGCTGATAGAGGCGCGCAATGACGAATCCCTGCGCCTTATTCGTCTCGGCAAGGTGGATATGGCCGTTGCGCTGGTGGGTGCGGAGGACAAGGCCGACGATCTTATCGTCAAGGAGAGCCTGTTTGCCGTTTCCTCAAGGCCTATCGGCCGGTCGATACCGCTTGAGGCTGCAGCAGGGCTCAACCTGATCCTGCCGCCGAAAGACAATCCACTGCGCATATCGATCGACGAGGCCGCCGCCCGCGCCGGAATAACACTGAACGTGACCATGGAGATCGACGGGCAGGACACGATCAAACGCGCCGTCAGCGCCGGTATCGGTGCGACGATCCTGTCATGGAATTCGGTGCAGCAGGAGCAGGAGGCTGGTCAGCTTCAGGCCGCCCATATCACCCAGCCCGTCATTTATCGCTCCATCCATCTGTTAAAGGGTAGGGAAGTGGATGAGCGAACGTTCAGGCTGTTCCGCGACCTTTTGCGGGCTGTCGCAAGACGCGAGCCGGCATTCAACCCATAAACGATCTGTATGGGTAAATTGAAAACTCGGTATTTGTATTGTTGATGGCTTCTTCCTAGCCTCCCCGGTGAAAGCGTATCGGGGAGGAAAAGATATGCGTTTGAAGACATCTCTGTTTGGCATGCTGGCGGCGGCGGGAATGCTGGCTGCGGGAGGGGCGGCGGCGGAATATCCGGAGCGGCCGGTGACGCTCGTCATCGGTTATCCGGCCGGCGGCGGCACCGATATCCAGTCGCGGGCGCTAGTGCCCTATCTTGAAAAATATCTCGGCACATCGGTCGTGGTGGAAAACCGCGAAGGTGCCGGCGGGTTGATCGGCGCGACCTATATCGCCAATGCGAAGCCTGACGGTTACACCATCGGAGCGCTGAATTTCCCATCCATGTATTCGCCGATCGTGCAGGGCAATGCCAGCTACAAGGAAGACGCCTTCACCCCGCTCGCAAACCAGATCGGCGGCGATCTGGCGCTGACGGTCAACAAGGTATCGCCAATCAAGACCGCCAAGGAGTTCGTGGAGGCGGCCAAGGCGAACCCGGTCGTCGTTGGCGTGACGAGTATCGGTCACCCAAGCCAGATTACAGCCCTGCTGTTCGAAGAGGCGGCGGGCGTGAAGCTCAATTTTGTGCCCTTCAATGGCGGTGGGCCGGCACGGCTTGCGATGCTCGGCAACCACGTCACACTCGGGTTCATGAACCTCAACGAGGTATTTGCCGACAATCGCTCGGGCGCGCTGCGTGTGCTTGCGACCTCCGGTGCCGAGCGTTCGCCGCTTTCGCCTGATGTGCCGACCTTCAGGGAAGCCGGCTACAATGTTCAGTTCAGCCTGCTGGCGGGCTTCGGCGCGCCGAAGGGCTTGCCGGCGGATGTGGAGGCAAAGTTGGTCGATGCCTTCCAGAAGGCGCTGAAGGATCCGGATTATCTTGCCGATGCCAAAAAGCGTGAGCTGACGATGCTGCCGCTGACACAGGCCGAATTTGCCGAGGCGCTCAAGAAGGGCAACGCCAATCTGGCCGAGCTTTGGAAAAGCAAGCCCTGGACAAAATAAGCGGCCGGTACGACCGCTTCTCTCACCCCCACCAAATGATGCCTGGGCCGGTCTGCGGCCCGGCTATGACCCACTGTTGAAAGGAATCCGGCCAGTGGCCCATGTCATCCGCAATTTCCAGCGCCCTTCCAAAGCCGATATCGAGGCAATCAGCAAATTCAGCCCCGCCACCATTCACGAGGCGCAGGGCAAGCTCGGCGCTCTCGACTATCGTATCAAGCCGATCAAGCCCGGCCTGAAAATCTGCGGCCCGGCGATCACCGCGAAATGCCACATCGGCGATAATCTGATGATTTTCGAAGCCATCAATCTGGCGAAGCCCGGCGATGTGCTGGTCATCGATGGCGGTGACAATCCCAATCAGGGCGGCTTTGGCGATGTGCTGGCTGCCGCTTGCATCGGCAAGGGCATTGTCGGTTTCGTGGTCAGCGCCGCCGTGCGTGATGGCAAGGGGCTGCGCGAGATCGGTTTCCCGGTGTTCTCGCTCGGGCTTTGCATGAAGGGCACCTCAAAGGACACACTCGGCACCATCAACCATCCGGTCGTGGTCGGCGGTGAACTGATCAGCCCCGGCGATATCGTCTGCGGCGATGATGACGGCGTTGTCGTTGTTCGCGAGAAGGATATCGCAAAGCTCGTCAAGGCCTGCCAGGAGCGTGACGACCACGAGAACCACATGATGGAGCTGCACCGTCAGGGCAAGATGGATATCGAGGATCGCTATGAAATGATGCGCTCGAAGGGATGTGTCTGGGCCGATTGAGCCAGTGATTAAACGTTGGATACGCCGTGTCGGGAGGCGCGGCGTATTTCTCGATGAGGAGGGGAGATAATCATGGCCGAAAACGGCTCGAAACTGACGGCGAATATTCTGTCCGGGGCTTTCTTTCTGGTGGCCGCCGCCGGGCTTTATTATGGTGCGCGGCCGCTGAGCATGGGCACCAATTTCCAGCCCGGGCCCGGCTATATGCCAACGGTCATCGCAGCCTTGCTGTTTGCGCTGGGTATCGCGCTCCTCTTGCAGGATCTGCTGGGAAAGACACCGTCCGAAGCTTGGGTGGCGCCGAAAATGCGTCCGTTTCTGGCGGTCGCCGGCATTGCCGGTTTTGCGCTGCTGATCGAGCCATTGGGCTTTATCGCCGCTGCCTTCGTGCTGATCGCGCTCGCCTGCATCGCTTATGGCAGGATCCGGCCGGTTGAGGTTCTGCTGCTTTCTGCCGTGCTCATCCTCGCCTGCATCCTCATTTTCGTTGTGGGCCTCGGACAGAGGATACCGTTGCTGCCATGACCGATCTTCTTTCCAATATCGTTCTCGGTTTTGGCGTGGCCGTCACACCCGTCAATCTTTTCTATTGCCTGCTGGGTGTCACGCTCGGCACCATGATCGGCATCCTGCCGGGCATCGGCCCTTCCGCCACCGTCGCACTGCTTCTGCCCATCACTTATACGATGCCGGATACGGCGGCGCTGATCATGCTCGCAGGCATTTTTTATGGCGCGCAGTATGGTGGCTCGACCACGGCGATCCTCGTCAATCTGCCGGGTGAATCCTCATCCGTTGTCACCTGCATCGATGGATATGCCATGGCCCGGCAGGGCAGGGCGGGTGTGGCGCTGGCCACGGCGGCGCTCGGGTCGTTTTTCGCCGGCACGGTGGCGACGGTCCTGATCGTCGTTGTCGCAAAGCCGCTTTCGGCCATTGCGCTTGCCTTCGGCCCGGCCGATTATTTCAGTCTGGTGATCTTCGGGCTGCTATTTGCCGTGTTCCTGTCCAGCGGATCGCCGGTCAAGGCGGTCGGCATGGTCGCCTTCGGCATTGCACTCAGCCTCGTCGGCATCGATCCGACATCGGGCGAGCAGCGTTTCACCTTCGGCATGGCGGAACTGTTCGACGGTATCGATTTCGTCGTTCTTGCCATAGGGCTTCTCGGCGTCAGCGAAATCCTCTTCAACCTGCAGCAGGGCGTGGAGCGCGATGCGGACACGGTAAAAACCGGATCGCTGATGCCGACCCGGCAGGATTTTAAACAGGCCTTTCCGGCCGTGCTGCGCGGCACGGCGCTCGGCTCTTTCCTCGGCGTGCTGCCCGGCGGCGGTGCGATTATGAGTTCGTTCGCGAGCTACGCGCTGGAGCGCAAGATCGCCAAGGATCCATCCCGTTTCGGCAAGGGCGCAATCGAAGGGCTGGCGGGGGCGGAAAGCGCCAACAATGCCGGCGCGCAGACCTCCTTCATCCCGCTTCTGACGCTCGGTATTCCCGCCAACGGCCTGATGGCGCTGATGGTCGGGGCGATGATGATACAGGGCATTACACCGGGACCTGAAGTCATGCAGTCGCGGCCCGATCTCTTCTGGGGGCTTATCGCCAGCATGTGGGTGGGCAATCTTCTGCTCCTGGTGCTGAACCTGCCGCTCATCGGCATCTGGGTTCGCCTTCTCGGCATACCCTATCGCTTCTTGTGCCCCGCCATTTTGATGTTCTGCGCCATCGGGGCCTATGGCCTGTCCTATAGTGTCGTGGATGTTCTGTTCTGCGCGGTCTTCGGCATTGTCGGCTTCCTGCGCAAGATCGGCTGCGAGCCGGCGCCGCTGGTGCTGGGCTTCGTTCTCGGTCCGCTTCTGGAGCAGAACATGCGCCTAGGGCTGCTGATTTCGCAGGGAAGTTTCTCGACATTCGTCACCCATCCGATCAGCGCCACCCTGCTCGCATTGTCCGGCATGGTCGTCATCATGATGGCGATGCCGGCGATCATGCGCCGTCGCGAGGTGGTGTTCCAGGGTGATGACGACTGACGATCAATCGAGCCGGCACGGCCGGCCAAACAAAGGTGAAACAATGCATATTCTGATAATCGGCGCCGCCGGAATGATCGGCCGCAAATTGACGCAACGTCTCGCTTCTGACGGAGAGCTTGGCGGTGCGAATATCACCGAAATGACGCTGACGGATGTTTTCGAGCCGACCGCGCCGAAGGGCTTTGGCGACGTAGTGACCGTCGAGCGCAGCGATCTGTCGAATGCCGGCGTCGCCGAAAAGCTGATTGCCAAGCGACCGGATGTGATCTTCAACCTCGCCGCCGTGGTTTCGGGAGAGGCGGAGGCCGATTTCGAGAAGGGCTATCGCATCAATCTCGATGGCGGGCGTTCGCTGTTCGAGGCCATTCGTCTGGAGCATCAGAAGGATGGATACCGCCCGCGTGTGGTCTTCTGCTCGTCGCTCGCGGTTTTCGGGTCGCCTTTCCCCAAGGTAATTGGCGACGAGTTCCTGCCGGCGCCGTTGACCAGCTATGGCACGCAGAAGGCGATCGTGGAGCTGTTGCTTGCGGATTATAGCCGTCGCGGTTTCTTCGATGGCGTCAGCATCCGCCTGCCCACCATCTGTATCCGCCCCGGCAAGCCGAATGCGGCTGCCTCCGGCTTCTTCTCCAATATTCTGCGCGAACCGCTGGTGGGCCAGGAAGCGGTGTTGCCCGTTGCCGATACCGTGCGCCACTGGTTCGCCAGCCCGCGCTCGGCCGTCGCCTTCCTGCTGCGCGC
The DNA here is from genome assembly GCF_027871605.1 of Agrobacterium sp. CFBP 3001. Taxonomy (NCBI): domain Bacteria; kingdom Pseudomonadati; phylum Pseudomonadota; class Alphaproteobacteria; order Hyphomicrobiales; family Rhizobiaceae; genus Agrobacterium; species Agrobacterium sp. CFBP 3001. Next base: position 40,512 of record NZ_JAQAHD010000014.1, on the reverse strand, counting down.
CGCGAGCGTCGATCTCTCCGGGCTCGGCGTTCGCCGCAATCTCATCATGCCGGGACTTTCGGCGACGGTGGCCGATGAAATCGAGGCCCTGCGCGCCTTTGCCGGGGAAAAGGCCGTGGCGCTTATCAAGCGTGTTCCCGACGAGCGTATCATCCGGATCGTCGACGGCTGGGCCGAGGATTACGATCCGCAACTGGCGCTGTCGCTTGGCTTCAGGGCGGAAACGTCCTTTGCCGAGATCATTCAGGCGCATGTGGAAGATGAGCTGGAGGGGAAAGCAGCATGAGTGATGGAAAGATCGCGCTCGTTACGGGCGGAGGAACAGGAGTCGGCAAGGCGATTGCCGAGGCGCTTCTGGAGGATGGTTACAGCGTCGCGATCACCGGGCGGCGGCGTGAGGTTTTGGATGCCGCCGTTGGCGAATGGCGCGAATATGGAGACCGTATTCTTGCCGTCGCGGCCGATATTTCCGTTCCGGCCGATGTCGAACGGCTGTTTGCGGAGGTCACTGGACGTTTCGGCCGCCTCGACCTTCTGGTCAACAATGCCGGCATGTCGGCGCCGGCTGTCCATATCGAAGATGTGCCGTTCGAAACCTGGAACGCGGTGGTCGGGGCCAATCTCACGGGCGCCTTTCTCTGCACCCAGGCGGCATTTCGCCAGATGAAGGCGCAGTCGCCGCAGGGCGGGCGCATCATCAATAACGGCTCGATTTCGGCCACCACGCCGCGGCCGCGTTCGGCGCCCTATACCGCGACCAAACACGCGATCACCGGCCTTACCAAGTCGGCCGCGCTGGATGGCCGGGCATTCAACATTGCCTGCGGGCAGATCGATATCGGCAATGCCAGCACCGAAATGACGCGCGCCATGGCGACCGGTGTGCTGCAGGCGGATGGCAGCACCGCCGTCGAACCGACCATCGATGCCAGCATCGTCGCCAAAGCCGTGGTGCATATGGCCTCGCTGCCGCTGGAAGCGAATGTGCTGACCATGACGGTGATGGCGAGCGGCATGCCTTTCGTCGGTCGCGGCTAAGGAGCGCGCATGAAGCCCGATCTTCTGCAAACCTACCCGCTTCAGCCACAGATAGAAGCCGAACTGCAAAAGCGCTTCCGGGTCCATCGCTGGCACGAAATATCCGACAAACAGGCGTTTCTGCAGGCGGAGGCGGCTTCGATAAAGGCTGTCGTCACGGGCGGTCATATCGGCCTTGCCCCTGATCTCGCCGCCTGCCTGCCCGCTCTCGAAATCGTCGCCATTAACGGCGTCGGTTTCGACAAGGTCGATCTTGATCAGGCCCGCGCGCGCGGCTTCAGGGTCACGAACACGCCGGACGTGCTGACCGAGGATGTCGCCGATCTCGCCATCGGCCTTTCCATCATGCTGCTGCGCCAGCTCGTCAGCGCGGATCACCATGTCCGCTCGGGGGAGTGGAAAAAAGCCGAGATGCCGCTTGGCAACAAGGCCTCGCGGCGGCGTTACGGGATTTACGGGCTTGGCCGCATAGGCCGCGCCATCGCGGCGCGGCTGGAAGCCTTCGATGCGGAGATTTCCTATTTCAGCCGGCGGAAACAGGACGTGGCCTATGGCTATCATTCAACGGCAGTGTCGCTCGCAAGCGCCTGCAATGTCCTGATCGTCGCGGCGGCGGCGACGCCGGAGACCAGGCACGCGATCAACCGCGAGGTGCTGGCGGCGCTGGGGCCGGATGGCGTGCTCGTCAACGTCGCCAGAGGATCGCTGGTGGATGAAAAGGCGCTGGTCGATATTCTTGTGGCAGGCGGGCTGAAGGGTGCGGCACTCGATGTTTTCGAGAACGAGCCGCATGTTCCCGAGGCGCTGATCGGCATGCGCAATGTCGTTCTCGCCCCGCATATCGGCGCTGCGACCCATGAGACGCGGCTTCAGATGGGCGCTCTGGTTCTCGCCAATCTGGATGCGCATTTCGCAGGACAGGACCTGCCGACGGCGGTGGTCTAGAATGTACCAGTGGCCGGCACGGGGAACATATGCCCCGCCGGCCGGATTGCCGCATCGCTTAAAGTGGTGCAATCGCCATCCATACAAGTTGCTTATTACTCCAAAAAAAATCGGTCTTAGGCAAGCGATGAAAGCTTCACTAATGTTTGCTCAACGATAGGGGACAAACATGCCATTCTCAGACTACAAGACCGCACTCGTAACCGGCGCATCTTCCGGAATTGGCGCCGCCGTCGTGGAGCGCCTTTGCCGCGAAGGGCTGGAAGTGCATGCGGTTGCCAGAAGCGCGGACGCTCTCAACAAGCTGGCGAAGCGCACGGGCTGCTTTGCCCATGCCATCGATGTGACGGACCGGCCGGCGCTTGCAAAGCTCACCAGTGAGATTGCGTTCGATGTCCTCGTCAATAATGCCGGCGTCGACCGCCCGAAGAAGTTTCTGGAAGCGGATGAGAGCGATATCGATCTCCTGATCGACGTCAACCTGCGCGCCGTGCTGCATCTGTGCCGCATGGTCGTGCCGGGCATGGTGGCGCGCGATCGCGGCCACGTCATCAACATCTCCTCCATTGCCGGCAATTATAATTTCGGCGGCAATTCCACCTATCATGCCAGCAAGGCCGGCGTGGCGATGCTGTCCAACCAGCTGCGCATCGATGCTTTCGGTAAACGCGTGCGGGTGACGGAAATCTGCCCCGGCCGCGTCGCGACCGATATCTTCAACCATGTGCATGGCGATGATCCGAGCATTCGCGAACGTTTCATCGATGGTTTCGAATTGCCGCAGGCATCCGATATCGCCGATGCGATTGCCTTTGCCATCGCCGCACCCGTGGCCATGAATATCGGCCACATGGAAATTACCCCGACGCTTCAGGTCATGGGCGGGCTGCAGACGGCCAAGCCCCAAGCGGTTGAAAATCGGCCGGCTGAAAAGGTCGCGGCGGGCGGAGCCGGAGGAAAAGTCGCGTGAGCGGTTTTGACCTCGGCGCAATCTTGAACAATGCGGACTACGTCTCGATGCTTTTGCATGGCATCCAGATGACGTTCATCATCTATGCCGGCTCGTGGCTGCTCGCCATGTCGCTCGCCATCGTGCTTCTCGCCATCCGCCTCTCGCCCTTCCGCTTCGGCGATCCGCTGGTGGCGGCCTATGTGTCCTATCACCGCAACGTGCCGACGCTTGTGCAGCTGATGCTCTGGTATTTCGGCGTCTTCACGCTGCTGCCGAGCGGGCTGGCCAGCTGGCTTTCCAGCCATAATGCGGAAGCGATCTTCGCCATTATCGGCCTCGGTCTCTGTCAGGCCGCCTATTTCAGCGAGGATCTGCGTTCGGGCGTTCGCTCCATCAATCCCGGCCAGATGGAGGCCGCACGTGCACTCGGGCATAGCTATGTCTCGGCCATGCGGTTCGTCATCATGCCGCAGGGCGTTCGCAACGCGCTGCCGCCGCTTATCAACCACAGCACCTCGCTTTTCAAGAACAGCAGTCTCGGCGTTCTGATCGGCGCACCGGAACTCACCCATGCGGTTAAGGAAGTCGAAAATCTGAGTTTCCGGACGTTTGAGGTCTATCTGGTCGCCACCGTGCTTTATCTGTTCTTCTCGCTGCTGATCATGGGTCTCGGAGCCTATATCTCCATGCGTGCCGATCCTCTGCGGAGGGCGCGGGCATGATCCACGACATGATCGCAATCATCCAGGATTACTGGCTGCTGCTCCTGATCGGCCAATATCCCAACGGTCCGCTCGGCGGCCTTGCCAACACGCTCATCCTGTCGGCTCTCAGCATTGCGCTTGCCTTCCCCGTCAGCATTCTGATGGCGCTGGCGCGGCTGTCGAAATGGCGGGCCCTGCGCTGGCCGGTGACCGCAGTGGTTTATTTCACCCGTGGAGTGCCGCTGCTGATGCTCATTCTCTGGAGCTATTTTCTCGTTCCGCTCTGGACCGGCGCCGATGTGCCGAGCTTCGTCACCATGCTCACCACGCTCGTCATCTATCAGGGCGCTTTCATGAGCGAAGTCGTCCGTGCCGGCATCGTATCGCTGGGCACGGGGCAGATGGATGCGGCACGGGCGCTCGGCCACGGTTATTTCGGCGCGATGCGCTATGTCATCCTGCCGCAGGCGCTCTACAACATGATCCCGAGCCTGATCTCGACCTTCGTATCCACCATCAAGGATACGACGCTCGGTTACGTCATCAATGTGCCGGACCTGACCTTTGCGGCGAACCAGGTGAACAATCAGCTTCTGACCCAGCCCTTCCAGGTCTTCCTCATTCTGGCGCTGGTCTATTACATCATCTGCTGGTCGCTCACCCATGTCGCCAACCTTCTCGAGCGGCGCATCGCCCGCCGCCGGGCCGGCCCGCGCGGCAAGCTTGCCGCAGACACGGCACCGGCCCCCGCCAATATCGCTACGGAGCAGCTATGACCGCGCCAGTTTCCGCCACTCAGGACGCCTACACCATCACGCTTTCGCAGGTCTGCAAAAGCTATGGCGATTATCAGGTGCTAAAGGATGTCAACGAAAACGTCACCCGTGGCGAGGTCGTGGTCATCTGCGGGCCGTCGGGCTCCGGCAAGTCCACCCTCATCCGCACGATCAACCGTCTGGAAGAGATCAGCAGCGGCTCGATCATGCTGGACGGAAGGAACATCCATGCCCAGATGCGCGCAAAAGAGCTGAATGCACTGCGCAGCCGGGTGGGCTTCGTCTTCCAGAGCTTCAACCTCTTCCCGCATCTGTCGGTGGTGGAGAATGTCTCCATGTCGCCGGTCCGGGTGAAGGGCGTTTCTCCGGCCGTCGCCCATGACAAGGCGCTGAAGCTTCTCGACCGCGTCGGCTTGGCCGACAAAGCCAGTTCCTATCCCGCCCAGCTTTCCGGCGGTCAGCAGCAGCGCGTCGCCATCGCGCGGGCGCTCGCCATGGAGCCGCCGGTCATGCTGTTCGACGAGCCGACCTCAGCGCTCGATCCGGAAATGGTTGGCGAAGTGCTCGCCGTCATGAAGAGCCTCGCCGCCGAAGGCATGACAATGCTCTGCGTCACCCATGAAATGGGTTTTGCCCGTGAAGTGGCCGATCGCATCTGGTTCATCGATGCAGGGCGCATTCTCGAAACGGCAAAACCGGACGAGTTTTTCAAAAATCCGCAACATCCGCGTGCCCAGCGGTTTCTTGCCGATTTGAGACACTAGACCCAACCTCTATAATAACAGGGAGAACTGAAATGAACTGGAAGTGCATTACTCTTACCGCCATATTGGCAACCTCGGCTGCGGTTCTGCCGGCCAAGGCCGACCAGCTCGACACGATCATGGCGAACAAGACGCTGCGTTGCGCGACATTCGCCGATGTGCCGCCTTTCGCCTCGCCGGACCCGAAGACGCGCGAAATGGCAGGCTTCGACGTCGATCTGTGTGGCGCTATCGCCAAGGAATTGGGCGTCAAGGCCGAGATCAAGCCAGTGTCGGTCGAAGCGCGCGTTCCCGAAGTCAAGCTCGGCCGCGTCGACCTCTCGGTCGCCAACCTCGCTTACACCCAGAGCCGCGCCGAACAGATCCAGTTCAGCGACCCATATTACTTGGCGAAGGAAATGCTGATCGTTCCGGTCGATGACCCCGGCACCAAGAAGTCCGATTTCGTCGGCCAGCGCATCGCGTCCAGCAAGGGCTCGACATCGGAACTCTCCGTCAAGCTCAACAAGTCCGAGCCGCTGACGTTCCAAGACACGGCATCCGCCTATCTCGCCGTGCAGCAGGGCAAGGCGCGCGGCATCGTCGGCAACACCATGACGATGACCAAGTTCGTCAATGAATCCAAGACCAAGGGCAAGCAGATGCGCATGATCGAAGAGCCGATGCTCTTCCAGCCCATCGGCATCGGCATGGCCAAGGACAACCCGGCGCTGACCGCGAAGATCAACGAAATCCTGCGCAAGCTCGATGCGGATGGTGAAATCAACCGCATCTGGGACAAGTGGCTTGGCCCGAACACCGAATACAAGATGACGCGGACCGACAAGGTCGTGCCTCTGTCCGAACTGAAGTTCGACCCGATCCCCTGAGCTTCGGCTCAGCCTCGGCCAATTTCCAACTCTTCAACACTATCGGTCGGCGAGACGCTCTCGCCGACAGCTTCAACGTGGGAGGTTTTCATGATCCACATTAAAGATATCGCGCAGCGTCCGGCCAAGGCGGATGTCGAAGCGCTTGCCAAATTCTCTCCCGCCACGATCCATGAGGCGCAGGGACGTCGCGGCGCATTGTCCTCGCGGCTGAAGCCGGTCGATTATCGCATGAAACTCTGCGGCCCGGCCTTCACGGTCAAATGCGCGCCGCGCGACAACATCATGCTGCAGCTTGCCATCAACTATGCCAAGCCGGGTGACATCATCGTCGTTTCCGCCGGCGAATATGAAGAAGCCGGCTCCTTCGGTGACGTGCTCGCCAATGCTTGCCTCGCAAAAGGCATCGGCGGCCTGGTAACGGATACCGGCGTGCGCGACACGCTGCAGCTGCGGGACCTCGGCTTTCCGGTCTTCTCGCTCAGCGTCTGCATCAAGGGTACGGTCAAGGAGACCATTGCGGCGGTCAACGATCAGGTGATCGTCGGCGGCGAGATCATCAATCCGGGCGATATCATCGTCGGCGACGCTGATGGCCTTGTGGTCGTCAGGCGCGAGGAGGCACAGGAAGCGGCCAGGCTTTCGCAGGCCCGCGAAGATGCCGAGGCCGGTTACATCGAAGCCTACAAGCAGGGCAAGTCGGTGATCGAGGTCAGCAAGCTCGAGCCGGTTCTGAAAGCCAAGGGCCTCGTGGTCGATATCTGAGACAAGTCCGGACAATGGGCAACGGCGGCGACTGCCGCCGTGTGAGCCTTATGGGAGGAGAGACTATGAAAGCGGTTGTCATCCACGCGGCGAAGGATCTGCGGATCGAGGAACGGGAGACCGAGCAGCCCGGTCCGGGGCAGGTCGAGGTGGCTATCGAAGCGGGTGGCATCTGCGGCTCCGACCTGCATTATTACAATCATGGCGGCTTCGGCACCGTGCGCGTGCGGGAGCCGATGATCCTCGGCCATGAGGTGGCCGGCACCATCAAGGCTTTGGGAGAGGGTGTCTCCGGCCTTGCCGTTGGCGACCGCGTTGCCGTATCGCCGAGCCGGCCCTGCAACCATTGCGAATTCTGCCTGAAGGGTCAGCAGAACCAGTGCCTGAACATGCGCTTTTATGGCTCCGCCATGCCCATGCCGCATATTCAGGGGGCATTCCGTCAGCGTCTCGTCGCCGAGGCATATCAGTGCCACAAGGTACGGGATGGCGTCTCCATCCATGAAGCGGCCATGGCCGAACCTTTCGCGGTAACGCTGCATGGCGTCAACCGTGCCGGCGCATTGACCGACAAACGCGTTCTCGTCACCGGCTGTGGGCCGATCGGTGCGCTTGCCATCATCGCCGCCCGCGCCCATGGCGCCCGGGAAATCGTCGCAACCGATGTCATGGATGCGGTTCTGCAAAAGGCGCTCGCCATCGGCGCCGACCGTGTCATCAATGTCGCCGATGACCCGGATGCGCTCTCCGCCTATTCGGCAAACAAGGGTTATTTCGATGTGCAATTCGAGGCGTCCGGCAATGAAAGAGCCGTCCGTTCTGGTCTTGAAGCGCTGAAACCGCGTTCCACCGTGGTTCAGCTCGGTCTTGGCGGCGATGTGTCCATTCCGCAGAATATGGTGGTCGCCAAGGAAATCGAGATGAAGGGCACCTTCCGGTTCCATGAGGAATTCGGACTTGCCGTCGATTTCATCAACCAGCGCCGTGTCGACCTGAAGCCCCTGCTGACTGGAACCTTTCCGCTAGAAGAGGCGGTTGCGGCATTCGAAACCGCCGGTGACAGGAGCAGGTCGATGAAGGTTCAACTCGCCTTTTAACGGGTGCCGGTACCCGATTTCGAAACGGCCGCAGGACGATTCCGATTGCGGCCGTTTGTGCGCGGTTGAAAGATCATTCGGGCCGTGACCGGACAAAGCGCTGTTCCAGAACCTCGCTTCCCCACTGGCTGCCCGGATGTTCCTCGACGCATGCGAAACCATGGGCTTCGTAAAGGTGCCGTGCGGCCAAAAGGCCGTTGAATGTCCAGAGATGGGTTTCGGCAAAGCCCTTTTCATCGACGAAGGCCAGTGCGGTTTCCAGCAGCCTGCGTCCGACACCGCCACCGCGCACGCCGTCATCAACGATGAACCAGCGCAGATGTGCAATATCCGCTCCGAGATCTTCGCCATCGATAGCGACGGAGCCGATGATCTCCTGTCCGCGCATTGCGACCCAGATGGCATTCTTCGGGCTTTCGAGCCGGTTGGAAAAAGCGGCGAGGCCTTCGGCCACGACGGATTCGAAACGTTGGCCGAAGCCGGATGTCCGGGCGTAATAAAGCGCATGCATCTGCGTGATCCGGGCAATGATGCCGGGTCTGTATCCTTCCCGTATCTCCATGGAGGGAGCAACGGTATCGGTCCTGTCTCCCAGCGCATCGGCGTAAAGACGAAGCCCCTGGAGGATCGTGTCGGCATCCGTCGATGTAAGCTGCGTCAGGGCGCCGGAGACCTGCCGGTTCGCGAAGCCATGAATGGCGCTCACCTGTTCTTGTCCCTGACCTGTAAGACGCAGCCGCTTGATGCGGCTGTCTCCTTCATCCGTTTCTTCGCGAACATCGCCCGACAGGACGAGCTTGCGCAGCATGCGGCTGACACTCGATTTTTCAAGCCGCAGAAGTTTTCCCAGATCCCGCGCCGTGATGTCGGGGCATGCCTCGATCTCAATCAGGGCATGCACGGCGGAGGGCGGCAGATCGGTGCCTGCAAAATCTCCCCCCATGAAGCCGAGTTCGCGGACGAGCCGGCGGGAGGTGGACCGTATGTCGTTTATGGGGAATGGCTGTTGGGGCACGTTCAATCCATTATGGTTGCATCATGCAACCATAATCATATTCCGCCTGACTTGCCAAGATTGCTCCCGACGTAAAAGGCTGGCTTTCTCAGCAAAAGCGGGCAATCTGCTCTTCCGGTCGCCGACAATGGCGGCTAAACCGATATTATCGGCAAGATGGATATTCGCTGAGATCGCGCGGCGGGACTTTACCTGCGCCGTTTGCGGCAGTTGATTATCCGGCTATGGAGCAGGCATGCCCGACACGCCCCGATTTTTCCGTTACGCGGTTTTAGCGGCCATGTTTCCCGTGGCCGTCCTCGGTCTGGTGGCAACCCCGAACGAATATCGCGCCATCGGCGTCGAGGCCGTCGATTGCGATGGCCCCATATCCGTTCTGATTGCCGCCGTGCCGGCGCTTGCGGCCTATGCAATTATCGGCTGGATGTTTCTCTCCGGAGCCAAACGCCATCGCTCGCTGATTTCAGCCTGTTTTTGCGGACTTGTTTGCCTGGCGCTCGTCTGGAATATCGGCATAGCTCTTCAGGAACAGCGACGAAACGCGGCTGAAACGGCATGCGGTTTCAGTAGTCGGTTGTGACCGCGCTTCGCCCCAGTTCTTCCCTAACGCCCGCCTGTTCAACGGAACCGAAGGTTCCGGCGTGTGAGCTGATCGACGGAGGTGCAGCCCATCAGCTTCATGCCGCGCTCTATTTCGATACGCATCAGCTCGAGCGCCCGTTCGACGCCCGGTTGCCCGGCAGCAGCCAAGGGGAAAAGATAATAGCGGCCGAGCCCCACCGCTTTTGCGCCGAGAGACAATGCTTTCAGAACATGGGTGCCGCGCTGTACGCCGCCATCCATCATCACGTCGATCCGGTCGCCGACCGCATCGACGATCTCGGCCAACTGATCGAAGGCGCTGCGGGAGCCATCGAGCTGACGCCCGCCGTGATTGGAAAGCACGATGCCGCTGCAGCCGATCTCCACGGCGCGTCTGGCGTCATCCACCGACATGATGCCTTTTAAGCAGAACGGCCCGCCCCATTCGCGCACCATTTGCGCCACATCGTCCCAGTTCATCGAAGGGTCGAGCATGTCGGTGAAATAGCGGCTGATGGAAAGAGCGCCGCCGTCCATTTTAATGTGGTCGTCGAGCTGCGGCAGGCTGAAGCGCTCATGCGTTAGGTAATTGATGCCCCAGGCCGGCTTGATGGCGAATTGCGCGATGCCGGAAAGATTGAGCTTGAACGGAATGGCAAAGCCGGTCCGCTTGTCGCGCTCGCGGTTGCCGCCGGTAATGCTGTCCACCGTCAGCATCATCGTCTCGACACCGGCGCTCTTGGCGCGCGCCATCATATCGCGGTTGAGGCCGCGATCCTTGTGGAAATAGAACTGATAGACCTGCGGGCCGCCGCTGATCCGGCGCGCTTCTTCAAGGCTCGTGGTGCCGAGCGAGGAGACGCCGAACATCGTACCGTATTTCCCCGCCGCTGCCGCAACCGCCCGTTCCCCCTGATGGTGGAAGAGGCGTTGCAGCGCCGTCGGCGAACAATAGACCGGCATGGAAAGCTTCTGCCCCATGACGGTGACCGACATATCCACATCCGCTACGCCCCGCAGCACATCGGGAACGAGATCGCATTTTTCAAAGGCGGCCGTGTTTCGCCGATACGTCACCTCGTCATCGGCGGCGCCGTCTATATAATTGAAGATCGGTCCGGGCAGACGCTGTTTGGCCATGCGGCGAAAATCGTGGAAATTATAGCAGTCTTTGAGTTGCATCTTTTACTCGACCGGTCCGGTTTGAAAGCTTTCAAAAGAGTGTCGGAAACCTATACCGGAGATTTAGAGCGGGCAATCAGGCCACGGACGATTTCCGCAGGCTCGAAGCGATGGATGCCGCGAGGTTGAAACGGCAGGAGATGTTCCGCATCGAGAAGCTTCGCTGAAAGCCAGAGAACCGACATCCACATTTCCGTGCCCTGCAGCCCGGCCGGATGCCCCTCGGCGAAGGCAAATCCCCTGTTTCTTTGCCAGCGTCCCTCATTTTGGCGCAGAATTTCGCGGGCGATTTCCTTCGCCTCGTCCTGCCGGTGATCCGTCTGTTTCAGGCACAGAAGAAGCGGATGGATCGTATCGAGCAGGTTGCAGGCATTAAAATCCTCGCCATGGAAACCGCCATAGGCACGATAATTGGCGATAACGGAGTCAATTGCTGCTTCCGGATGGGGAAGGGGCAGGCCGAACTGTGCGTAAGAGCCGCGGGTAAGCCGGTAAAAGCCGTTGACCGGTTGCAGCAGGCCCTGTGCGGCAGTCGGCTCACCCCAAAGCCCGGTGGTTTTATCCACATTCATCGCCAGCCAGCCGAAGAGAACGGTGAGGTTGTCGCCGGATGTGAAATAGCGCCTGTTGAAATAAAGCGCGGTGGCAATGGCGTCTATGGTGGCGCCGCAATGCCATGCACGGCTTTGCCATGGCAATTCTTCCAGCAGGAGGATGAGTTCGTCGGCGCGCAGACGCTCCACGAAAGCGATTGGCTGTTTCGGCGTAGCACCGAAACATTCAAGCCCATATCCGGCAGCCAGAATATTATAGAGGACGGCAGGGTCCTTCTCGGGAGGCGTCGAGGGGCGGTGGTGACGGTTAAGAAACAGCCCCGTTTCCCGATTCTGCAGGGCCTGAAGAGTGGCCACGGTTTTTACGGCATCGAAAGCAATAGTCTCCTGCCCGAAGGCTGCTGCGATCTCGATGGCATCGCACAGGTGCCTGACGCTTTCGACCTCACGTCCGGATGCATCGGCGGAACGATAGATGCCATCCTCGCCATAGGAGCGGATAGCGGCAAGCCAGTCGTCGGCAATCTCCTTGCCGAGTTGTTGCAGCAGGCCATCGGGTTCCATCAGCGTCGGCGCAGCCGCTTTTTCTCCGCGATATCGCAGAACCCGGGCGGGAACGCCGCCTGCCATGGCCATGGCGGGAATGTCCTTCGCCACCACGGCGCCTGCGGCAATAATTGCGCCGCACCCTATCTTCACGCCATCCAGCACAACCGCATTGGCGCCGATCCAGACGTCGTCGCCGATCTCTATCCCGAGTGAGGTCAGCGGTTGGCGATAGATCGGAGTTTCAATGTCGTCGAAGCCATGGTTGAAGCCAACGATGCTGACATGTGAGGCGATGCGCACGCCGTTGCCGATTGTGACCTTACCGGAAAGACAGGCATAGGGGTTGATCGAGACATTTTCGCCGAGTTCGATATCGCCGCGTACGATTGCGTAACCGGCGATCCACGACTGCGCACCCATCAATAGCCTGTCCGTATGCACCTCCGCCTTGTCGGCAATGTACACGCCCTGCCCGAAAACGGCGTTGGCAGAGCGCTCGAGGCCACGCAGCCGCGCCTGATGGTCGGGGCTGTCGATATCCTCCTGCTTCCGCTCCCAGGTCAGGATGTTCAGCCGATCCGGTCTCTGGGGAACACCCGGTGTGTCGTATGTCATCTCCGTCAGCCTGCGCGGTTTTCATCGAGAGCATGGGCGGGAATGCGCCGCCCCGCTCGCTTGAATATCTCTTCCAACCTCGGGAGATCGGGACTTTCGGGGAGGGCAGCCAATGCGGCCTCTGCCTCTTTGCCGGCCGGCAGTGCCAGGGCCGCCGTCACCAGCAGCGTTTCGCCGGAGGCGATGGCGCCGCGCAATTGCGGAACAAGCGTTCTGGCGTGAATGAGGTTGGTATTGGCGATTGCCTGATGGCACACGCCTTCGCGCCTTATATCTCTCGAAAGATCGACGATGATGCTGGTGTCAGTCTGTCCGTAACAGACGGCGCGACCTTCACTCGCCTCGGTGCGGTCGCGGTTGAAATCGGCGCGTTCTATGGCAAATCCGCCTTCTGATGTTTGCAGCGGGCGCGGTGTGCGGATGCGGTGCAGCCTTATGTGCCAGGGGTTTTGCGGCACGAGCCAGGTTTCGATCTCGACATCCGCCCATGGCCGCCAGCGAGAATAGAGGCAATCCTCGGCGATCAACGCCTCTTCCATCGTCTCGCGGGTGCGGAAGTGCACGCCGTCGTCGGAGAGGCCGAGCATGCCATCGAAACTCGCAGCGGCGAAATGCCGGTCATCCGCCTCGATATTGAAGGCATAACGGGTGGAATAGACGAATTTCGAATATTTTTCCTGCGCGCCGCGCATCCTGTCGTGCTGCTGCCCGGAGGACAGGACCACGATATTGCCCGGCGTATGAAAGGCCACCATGCCCGGCTCAGCGAGGGGAACCGGTTCGGCAAATTCCTGCGGTTCGGCTTCTTCCGCAGTCCAGAACGGGTGATCGGCGGGCAGCGCCAGCGGCAGAAAAAATTTGAGCGCCCAATAGGGCGAGCAGGGAGAATTGTAGCTCTCGCTCATCAGAAGATTTGGATAGGCGTATCCGACCGACAGGACGCCGTCGCGGTCCGCGATCGGCCGCTTCGACCACCAGCGGATATGGCGCATGTAATAACCCTTGATCTCTGGCCACGGCAGCGCTTCCAGACCGGAAAAGGCAAGAGCGCCCCAGAAACCGCCTGCCGCAAAACGGTAGGTCTGGCTGCGCCCGAAGGCGAGCGAGGCCCCGTCGGGGCCGAACCAGTGGCGTATGTCACGCGCGAAAATGCGCGAGCGTTCGAGCAAGCGTGTCTTTCGCGTGTCGTCGCCTTTCGCCAGCACCGTATAGATCAGGCCGTAAAAATGCATGGCGAAGGGAATATAATGGTCGACCCGGCGCACCGGCCCGTCGCGATACCAGCCGTTGCCTATATCGAAAGCCTCGAGTTCATCGAGATAGGTTTGGGTCTTGGTCCGGTCGAATTCCACACCGACCCGCTCCAGCCCGAGATCGATCAGAACGCGGAAGAATTTCCAGTTATTGTCGACGAATTCCCGCTCGCGGGCGGACAGAAGATAGGCGGCGACAGCCTGCCTGTCCGTTTCGGCAAGCGGCTCCCAGATATGTTCGGGAACCATGGCAAGCGCAAATCCTATCGCCGCCAGTTCGACCAGCCGCTGGTGCCGATCAGCCGTATCGCCCCAATATTCGGGATGGGCGGGGTTGGCGCCCTTGGCCAGTCCACGCCTGTAGAGATCCCAATGGGGAAAATCATAACCGCCGGCGGCGAGCGGAACGATGCCCCATAATGGCCGGGCAAAACCCTCCAGCTCCGCCGCAGGAAAATCGAAAATCGCCCCCGTTGCTCCAAGCCGGACGCGCGAGCCGCCCGGTGAAAAACAGGCAAGCAGCGGGTTGAAGAGATCGATCACCGCCTTTGCGAGATCGTCCCTGCCGAGAAGCGGATTGTGAAAGAGCGGATTGGCTGTGGCGGTCTCGTGAGGCACGGTGACGGATGTCCGGAATTCATGATCAAAGGAAAGGGCCGCAGGCTCATCGCCCGCGGCCCTGTGGCAATTATTTGATGGCCTTGACGCCGTCATTCATGTCCTTGATGCCGTCATCAATGGAGATATTGTCGGTCATCAGCGCGTCATGCACGCGGTTAAGAACGACTTCGATCTTCGCCGCATTCGGGTTGACCGCCATTTCCAGATAGGCCTTGCCGGCCTGCAGCGCGTCCTTGCTGTTCTGGTCCTGCGGGAAGCCCGGCAGCGCTGCGATCTTCTCGGCCACATCATCGGTTCTGAGTGCAGGGAAAGTGCCGGTAGAGGCGATGATCGCCGCACCTTCAGGTCCGGTAACGAAGTGGATGAAGTCAAGCGCCGCTTCCTTGTGGCCGGAATTGGCATTGACCGACAATCCGGCAATCTGCGCGGCCGTCGCGCCTGCCGCCACACCATCCGGATGGGGGAACTTCACGATGCCCCAATTGACGCTTTTCGACTCGCCGGATTTCACCTTGGCGATCTGAGTGCCGACAAACCATGTGCCCATGGGCAGCATGCCGATCGTTCCGTTGAAAAACAGAGCGGAATAATGGGTGTTCGATGTTTTCAGCGAGGCATAGGACGGTATCGCGCCGCTCTTCTGCAGGGCAAGCGCACGCTCATACCAGGGTTTCAGGAATTCATAATTACCGTCCACAAGCGTGTGCTTGCCATCCTGAATACCGGGGAGCTGCACCGTCGAACGCCAGGTGTGCAGCAGCGCGCCATAGGTGCGGTTTGCGCCCATGCCGCCCTTCAGCTTGCCGGCGATCTCATCGAACTGCGCCCAGCTCATGTCATTGGTGGGGTAAGGCACGCCCGCCTTGTCGAAAATATCCTTGTTGTAATAGACCACCCAGAAATCCGAGCGGAACGGCAGGGCGTAAATCTTGCCGTCAATGGTCAGCTCCTCGATCAGGCCGCCATAGGGGGCCGTCTCGATCTTCTGGTCCTTGATGAAGCCGCTGAGATCGGTGATGTTGCCGGCGCGCACCAGATTGGCGTAGCCGGGCACATCCTTGATGGTGACGACATCGATATCCTTGGAGCCGCCGGTGAGCTGCGTGGATATCATCTGCGTATAATCCTGTGAGCCGAGGTCGACCACCTCGAACGTCACATTCGGATGCTTCTGCTTGTAGGCCTCCATCAAGGGCTTGAAATATGCGCCCTTGTCCAGATCCCACAGCGCCCATTTCAGCGTAACGGGCGCATCGCCCGCAGCGGACGCCGTTCCTCCCATGCCCATGGCAATGCCGAGACCGGCGGTTGCGAGAGCGAATGCACGTCTGGTTGTCTTAAACTCCATAGCCCGTTTCTCCTTCCCTGACTGATGTCGTTTTGATTCTGGTCTGCTTTAAGTGCCGCTCCCCGCCGGTTCGGGCATCCGCGCGCGTGTTTTTGCGGCGGCGTTTCTCGCTGCGAAACAGAGGGCGAACATGCCGAGCGAAAAATTGATGGTGGCCGGCATGAACACTGACACCGGATAAAAGAGGATATGCGCGAGCCAGAGCGCCGCGACGAAGCCGAGCACCGCAAGCATCGGCAATGGCCTGGTGAGCGCCAGAAACGCCGCCTGCCGCAGGGTCTCCGAAAGCCGCAGGTCCCGCTTGGCCAGAACAACACTGGCATAGGCGCTGAGGAGGATTAGAAACAGCGTGACCGCCAGGCTGATCGCAAAAGGCAGGCTATAGACGAGTTGAAGCCGGGCGGCACTGGCATAGCTGACGGTCGCATAAGCACCGGCGCTCACCAGCAGCGCGCTTAAAACCACAAGCGCGGTGCCGCGCAGGGCGAATTTCCGCAAGGCCTCGAGAAAGTCGCGCAGCAGATAGGTATTCTCGTCATTTGCGAAGGAAACAGAGATGCGGGCCATGGCCAGCATCGCCGCCGGCATCGTCACCACCGGCAGGCTGGCGATGATGAAGAGGAGGTTGAGCTTCACCATCTCCCACCATTCGCGCTTGATGATATCGAGGAAAAGGGCAAGGCCGGTCAGCGGCGGGGCGTTCTTGTCGATCCCGGCCCCTTCCTTCGTCCATAACCCTTCCAGCCATTGCATCGCGTTTCTCCCCATCGCCTCAATAAAGGATCGATCGCTCGGTGGCGGGATCGAAAAGCTGCGCATTCGTCAGATCGGCCACCAGTTCGACGGGATCGCCGATCTTCGCCCTGAAACGCGGCGAGACGCGTGCGACGAGGTTTCTGCCGCCGGAGACAAGGTTGAGATGCACTTCCGATCCCATCGGCTCCGCCAGTTCCACCGTCGCCCGGAAGGGTGCGACATTGGCGGCATCGATATCCGCCGGGGCGAATTCGTGGAAGTTTTCCGGCCGGATGCCGAGAACGATGTCCTTTCCTTCATGGGGGAGCAGGCGTGCGGTATCGATGCCTGCCGGCAGAGGCAGCGGATTGCCGTCGAACAGGGCGGTGAAGCGGTCGCCGTCGCGGCGCAGCGTGACTGGCAGCATGTTCATCTGCGGCGCGCCGATGAAACCCGCAACGAACATGTTGATCGGCCGGTCGTAAAGGTTTTGCGGCGTATCCACCTGCTGGATATGTCCGTCCTTCATCACCACGATGCGGTCCGCCATGGTCATGGCTTCCACCTGATCGTGGGTAACGTAAATGAAGGTGGCGTCCAGCCGCTTGTGGAGCTTGGAGATTTCCGAACGCATGGTGCCGCGCAGCTTGGCGTCGAGATTGGAAAGTGGCTCATCGAGCAGGAAGACTTCCGGATTGCGCACCATGGCCCGGCCGAGCGCGACACGCTGGCGCTGGCCGCCGGAGAGCGCTTTCGGCTTGCGGTTCAAGAGATGGGTGATGTCGAGAATTTTCGCCGCATCCTTGACCTTGGTGTCGATGAGATCGCGCGGCGCCTTTCTGAGTTCCAGACCGAAGGCCATGTTCTTGTAGACCGTCATGTGCGGGTAAAGCGCATAGTTCTGGAACACCATGGCGATGTCGCGATCCTTCGAGGGGACATCGTTCATCACGTCCTCGCCGATGCGCAACTCGCCGCCGGAGATTTCCTCCAGCCCGGCGATCATCCTGAGCGTCGTGGATTTTCCGCATCCGGAAGGGCCGACCAGGATGATGAATTCCTTGTCGGCAATATCCAGATCGATATCGTGAACGACCTTGAGCGCGCCGAAGGTCTTGTTGAGTTTTTTCAGGGAAATGCTAGCCATCTGTTCCTCGCGCTCACCAATAGGAAGACCAGTTGCGCGAAAGCCGGATCAGCGCTTCCAGATAATAATAATCGCCCCAGGAAACGCACTCGTCGACGCCTTCGCCCCGGCAGGTATTATGGGGCGTCTTCTTGGAATAGGTGCCGTGCAGAAGCTGCCCGTTGGAGATCGCGGGATCGCGCACCGAATAGATGTCGGCGAGGCTTTTCACCATGCGCCTTGCCAGATCGCGATATTCCGCCGCCTTTTCCGGCGTCTCCAGCTCCGCCATTTCCAGGAGGCCACAGGCGACGATGGCGGCCGCCGAGCTATCGCGCGGTTCGCCATCGCCATCCGCAAAAATCAGATCCCAATAGGGTACGAGATCGTCGGGCAGGCGTTTGAGATAGAAGGCGAGAAGCCGCTCGAAGGTGTCGCGATAGGCGGGCAGGCGCTCATATCGATAGGAAATGGCCATGCCGGCAATGCCCCAGGTCTGTCCGCGGGCCCAGTAGCTCTCATCGCTGTAACCCTGTTTTGTGACGCCGCGCACCGGCGCGCCGGTCTCCGGGTCCATGTAAAATGTATGATAGGTGGAATCGTCCGGCCGGACGGAGTGGGCAAGCGTGGTGCGGGCATGGGCAAGCGCCACGGTGCGGTAGTCTTCCCGGCCGGTTTCGCGGCTTGCCCAATAAAGCAGCGGCAGGTTCAAAAGGCAGTCGATGATGTAGCGATATTCGTTGGAATTGTCCCTGCGGCCCCAGGCCTGGATGAATTGCCCGACCGGCTGGAACCGCTCCATCAACTGGTCTGCCGCCATCAGCGCCGCGCGTCTTCCATCCTCATCGCCCACCAGTTTCCATGCGGCGATGCAGGAGGGCGAGTAGAGAAAGCCCATATCGTGATGATCGGTCTCGATGCGGTTTTCGATACGGTGCAGGAAACTCTGCACCTGAATCTGCGCCGCATGCTGAAAGGTCCTGTCGCCGGTATGTTCGAAGGCGAGCCATATCTGGCCCGGCCAAAAACCGGCGGTCCATTGATCGTTGGCGACTGCCGGGTAAAAATTCTTCACGCTCGAATGGTTCTGCGCCGCATAGGTAAATTGCGGCAGGTTGCGCCTGACCTGCGCGACGGCCACGGCCAGCGCCGCATCGATTTCGGCGGCGGTGATCGGGGTTGGGAGGGACGTGGTCAAATCGAGCATGAAATCAACCCTTGAGGCCGGTGGAGGCGACGCCTTCGACGAAGAAGCGCTGCAATGCGAGGAAAACGACGAGAACCGGGACAAGCGCCACGACCGAGGCGGCCATGATCAATCCGTATTCCGCCGAATATTGCGAAATGAACATGCGCAGGCCGATCTGGATGGTCTTCAGCTCGGTCTTGGTGAGATAGATCATCGGACCCATGAAGTCGTTCCAGGTCGTGACGAAGGTGAAAATCGTCAAGGTGGAAAGCGCCGGTTTGGAAAGCGGCAGCATGATCTTCGCCCAGATCTGGTATTCGTTCATGCCGTCGATGCGCGCCGCCTCGCAGAGTTCGTTCGGGATCGACATGTAAAACTGCCGCATCAGGAAAACGCCGAAGGCGGTAAAGGCCTGCAGGAAAATCAGGGCGAGATGGGTGTTGTTGAGCCCGAATTCGCGCATCAACAGAAACTGCGGCACCATATAAACCTGCCAGGGCATGGCGATGGTGGCGATATAGCCGAGAAACAGCGTGTTCTTGTAGGGAAAATGCAGCTTGGCGAAGGCGTAGGCTGCGAAGCTTGAAGTCAGCAATTGCAGCAATGTGACGATGATCGTCAGCTTCGACGTGTTGTAGATGAACAGCGCCAGCGGGATTTTCGTCCAGATTTCCACATAGTTTTCCCACCGCGGCTGCGAGGGGATCCATTCGATCGGGAACGCGAAGACATCGCGGCTGAGCTTCAGCGACGCCGACAGCATCCATGCGAAGGGCAGAAGCATGACGATGGTGACGACGATGACCGTCAGATAGATGCCAACCGTGGCGGCGGGGATTTTGCGGCCCATGATGCGCATGGATCAATCCTCCCGCTGCCGTTTGAACTGGACGATGGTGACCAGCAGGACGAGGAAGAACAGGACGAGGGCGATCATGCTGGAATAGCCGAGATCCCAGGAGATGAAGGCCTCATTGTAGATGTGATAGACGAGAACCAGCGTTGAGGTGCCGGGACCGCCCTGTGTGATCATGTAGACCTGATCGAAAACCTTGAAGGACTGGATCGTCAGCATGACGGTCACGAAAAAGGTCGTCGGCGCAAGCTGTGGCAGGGTGACGTGGATGAATTTCTGCCAGGCATTGGCGCCATCCAGTCCCGCGGCTTCATAAAGCTCCGAATTGATGCCCTGCAGCCCGGCGAGATAGATGACCATGTAATAACCCATGCTTTTCCACACGCCGAAGAGAATGACCGTGACCATGGCCCAGTGACGGTCCGCCGCCCATCCCGGCATGTCGGCGGGATCGAGGCCGAGCGTATAGAGCAGCATGTTGACCGGACCCATCTCCGGATTGAAAATCATGTTCCAGACGACGGCCACGGCGACCAGCGATGCGACATAGGGAAAGAACATGGCCGTGCGGAAGAAATTGCGGCCGAGGATTTTCTGGTTGAGCAGGATCGCAAGCCCGAGTGCGCAGGCGAGCGTGGCCGGCACCGACGCGACGGTGTAGATGACCGTGTTCCAGAAGGCCGCGATGAAGGCCCTGTCCTCGAAAAGTCGCCAGAAATTATCGAGACCGGCAAAACGCATCGCATTGGAGCCATCCCAATGCATGAAGGCCAGAGCAAAGGCAAAGAGGATCGGTCCGAGCGTGAAAATCGCAAAGCCGAGAAAATTGGGCGCAATGAAGGAATAGGCGACGAGCGCATTTTCTATTCTGCGCCGCCGTTTAGAGACGATGCGGAGTTTTTTCCTGCGATACGGAGTCGCCTGCTTGTCGGACATGGTCGCGGTTGCGATTGCCACAGCATATCTCCCATTGCCGCCGTTTCACTGTTTCATCCGTGTCGGCTGCCTGCATTTTCCATTGCGGTCCGGGTCTTCGCCCTGCCGCCTCCCGCGCTCTGGATAACACAATATCGATATTGGTCAAACAACTTTGCATAAAGTCAGACAAATTTTCTGGTTTTTCAAAAATACGTATGATAGGAGGCCCATATCGGATTGCGGAACGCGCGGGAGGTTTGAGGGCGTGTTTGTCGAAATGGTGCGGCTTCTGCCAGAACGGTTCGCCGATTTCGGCGCGGAACTGACGGCGCAGAAAATGAGGTCTTCAGCACCGGGCGCGGTTTCCCGTAGTCTCATCGAGGCGGCGGAGCAGATCCTTGACGAGCCTTGGTCCGTCATTCTCGCGGGCGACTACCGGGAATATAGTCGCACCGGCAATCGCGATCGTTTCGAGGCGCTTTATTTTTCCCGACGACTGAAGCTGAACGCGCTTGTTCTTGGAGAATGCGCCGAGGGGCAGGGCCGCTTTCTCGACGCCATCATCGATGGTCTCTGGCTGATATGCGAGGAGAGCGGCTGGCAATTGCCCGCCCATAATTCCCATATTCGCGGCGGCCCGCGATATCCGCTGCCCGATCCGCAAAACCCGGTGATCGACCTGTTCGCTGCCGAAACGGGCGCCAATCTCGCTTTGTGCCTGCATCTGCTGGCACCGGAACTGGAAAGGGCAAATGCAAACCTCGTTTCCCGCGTCCGCGTCGAGATCGACCGGCGCATCACCACGCCTTATCTCACCCGGCCTTTCTGGTGGATGGGGAATGGCGACGAGCGGATGAACAACTGGACGGCCTGGATTACCCAGAATGTCCTTCTCTCGACCCTGCTATTGCCCACAGACCAGTCGACAAGGCGTTCGGTCGTGGAAAAGGCGCTCAAGAGTCTCGATGCGTTTCAGAAGGATTATGCGGAAGACGGCGCCTGCGAAGAGGGCGTTCTTTATTATGGCCATGCGGCACTTTGCCTGTTCGGGGCGATGAGCATTCTCGAAGCCTCTGCGCCCGGCTCCATGGCGCCGCTCTTTCATGCGCCGAAGCTGCGCAGCATGGCCAAATTCATTCTCAACATGCACGTGGCGGAAGACCGGTTCTTCAACTTCGCCGATGCGCCGGCGAAGGTCGAGACATCCGGCGTGCGGGAATATCTTTTCGGCAAGGCCGTTTCTTCGCCGCCGCTGCAGGCTTTCGCTGCCGCCTGCTGGAACCGCTCACCGGACCGGCTGATGTGCAAGGAGTGGAACCTCTGGTATCGGGTTCAGGCGGTGCTTGCCATCCCGGAATTGTCCGCGCCTGTTCCGGTGCAACCGGCAAAGACCGACATCGCCTATCCCGGCATCGGTCTGGCGATTGCCCGCGATGGGGTCTTCGATCTTGCCGTGAAGGCGGGCAATAATGGCGAGAGCCACAACCACAACGATGTCGGCAGTTTCACGCTTTATAAGAACGGCCGGCCGTTCATCATCGATGTCGGGGTGGAAACCTACACCGCAAAAACCTTCTCGCCGCAACGCTACGACATCTGGACGATGCAATCGGCCTTTCACAATCTGCCGACTTTCGGCGGCGTCATGCAGGCCGCCGGGGCAGAGTTTGCGGCGAGAGATTTTGTGACCGAATTCTCTGAAGAGCAGGCGGAAGTCTCTTTCGATATAGCCGGGGCCTATCCCGCCGTGGCGCGTGTTGAGCACTATCGCCGCCGCGTCCGACTGCTGCGTGGCAGCCATGTGGAAGTCCTTGACGACTATCAGGGCGGGCAGGAGGCGGTTCTGTCGCTGATGGCTGCCGAAAAGCCCGCTGTCATGCCGGGTCGGCTGATCTTTGCGGGGCTGGGAGAGATAGCCTGCGAAGGGGCAGGAGAACCCGCCATCGAAGCCATAGCAATCAACGATGCCCGTCTTCGCCAGTCCTGGCCGCCGGTGATCTATCGCATTCTCATCCCCATCGCAGCCCAGCGTCTGTGCCTGACGATCAGTTAAGGAAGTGCCGATGAAACTTACACTCAAGGTCGTCAATGCGGTGGGTGATATTTTGGCGAAAGCCGGAGCGGAGGACGAAGCTTTGCTCGTCTATCGCGCAGAATATTGCGAGGGCGACAGGCTTGTCGTCGAGGTTTCGCAGCCCGGTCATATCTGGCTTGCGCTCGATGCCGGCATGCCGCCGACGCTGGTTTTCCTGCACGGAAACCAATTCATCCTGCCCGTTCCCTCTGCGGCAAAACGCAAATCCTATCCGCCGCAGGCTTTCAGCGGTAACCTTCACCGGATCGCCGCGCGCCGCACACTTGCCGGTGAAATCGGGGTTCGCAGGAATCTGGCCCTCAACCCGTTTGACGATCATGAAAACACCTCGCTGTTTCCGCACGTTTATGCGAGCACGGAAACGCGTGGGGAGGCGGCCTTCGCAGCCCGCAACGTCATCGATGGTGAAAAGGCGAGCGCGGGCCACGGCTTCTGGCCCTACACAAGCTGGGGCATCAACCGCGATCCCGAAGCTTCGCTGACCCTCGTATTCGGCCGCGCAGTCCTCATCGACCAGCTGACTTTTTACCTGCGGGCGGACTTTCCCCATGATGCCTGGTGGGAAAAAGCGAGCGTCACTTTTTCCGACGGCGAAAGCGCGAGCTTTTTCCTGCAAAAAACCGGGGCTGCCCAGAGTTTCCCGGTCGCGCCGCGCCAGGTGGAATGGATCCGTCTGCATGATCTTAAAAAAGCCGACGACCCTTCGCCCTTTCCCGCGCTGACGCAGATCGAGGTCTGGGGAGCGGATCTGCGGGAGGCACCGTAGCGCCTGATTGCGGCTTGCAGAGCACAGAGCGACGACCCGGTTTTACTGAAAATCCTTTAGCTGTGCGCGATGCCGCGCATGTCGCGCATCATGTCGCGGTAGCGGTGCTGGCTACCGCGCAGATGCGCCTGCATCGCCAGCTTCGCGGCCTGTTCGTTCCGGTCCGATATGGCGATGACGATGGCTTCATGTTCCTTGTGGATCAATCGCCGGTAAGCTGTCTGGTCGTTCTCGCCGGTTTCGGAAACCACGCGCGATTGTGGAATCACGGCCTGACCGTGCAGCTCGAGGAACTGTGTGAAAAGCGGATTGTTGGTGGCGGCCGCAATGGCAAGATGCAGCGCCAGATCCGCCTCGCGAATGGAGCGGTTCTCTTCGATACATTGCAGAAGCCGGGCGTGACAGTCGAAAATCGCTTCCTCCTGCGAAGGCGAACGGCGGAGGGCGGCGAGCCCTGCCGCTTCGATTTCGAGCGGCGTCCTGATTTCCAGCACCTCCAGATCGGAAGAGAGCCGGGCGCGGTCGATACCGGGTGTGGGTGACGCGTCTTTTTCACGTTTCAGCACGAAAATGCCCGCCCCCTGACGCACCTCCACCAGCCCGTCGCAGCGTAGCGCCGTCACCGCCTCGCGCACCACGGTGCGGCTGACGCCATGGGTTTCCGTCATCTCGATTTCGCTGGGCAGGCGGTCGCCGGGTCCATATTGCCCGGAGGCAATCGCATTTCTCAGGCTGAGGCTAACTCTGCTGACCAGAGAACCGGAGGATTTGCTGCGCTGTTTTTGCTGTTCAGGCACGTCGGTCACCATGCATTAAAATCGAGGCAGGCGTGAAGCCTCTCAAATATGTATGATGAATTTCAGTAAAACTCAATGATCATACCAATTTTACCCGCTTTCATATAAAGGACGCGCGGAATGGTATTAAAAATCGTCCGGGAGACACTAGACCGGGCCGGCAAACTGTTCCGTGGAAACGGCATATAGCGCCCTGCCGGTCCTGAAAAAGCTTTCGATATTGCCGATCGTGGTGTCCGCGATGTTCCTGAGGGCCTCCTGCGTGAAGAAGCCCTGATGGCCGGTGACCAGAACATTGGGGAAGGTCAGCAGCCGCGCGAAAACATCGTCGCGCAGCACGTCGTTGGAAAGATCCTCGAAAAAGAGATCGGCCTCTTCTTCATAGACATCGATGCCGAGACTGCCGATTGTGCCGTCTTTCAGACCCGCAATTGCCGCCTGCGTGTCGATGATGGCGCCGCGGCTGGTATTGACGAGCATCACGCCCTTTTTCAAAAGCGGCAGCGTCTCCCGGCGAATGAGGTGACGGGTCTCCGGTGTGAGCGGGCACATCAGCGCCAGAATGTCCGATGTTCGAAACAGTTCCTCGCGCAAGAGGTAGACCATGCCCAGTGCTTCGCAATCCGGATTTGGCCGTACGTCATGGCCAACGAGACGGCAGCCGAAGCCGGCCGCAATGCGCGCGAAAATCGCTCCGATCTTACCCGTGCCGACAATGCCGACCGTCTTGCCGTGAAGATCAAAGCCGAGAAGACCGTCGAGGGCGAAGTTTCCTTCGCGGACACGGTTATAGGCGCGATGGATCTTGCGGTTGAGCGACAGGATGAGCGCCATGGTGTGTTCGGCGACCGCATAGGGCGAATAGGCCGGCACGCGCGCAACGGTCAGGCCGAGCTTTTCGGCCGTGGCTAGATCGACCTGATTGAAACCGGCGCAGCGCAGGGCGATGAGCCGAACACCCATTTCCGCAAGCTTTTCAAGCACTGGCCGCGACAGGTCGTCATTTACAAAGGCGCAGATGGCCGCCGCTCCCTCCGCCAGCGCCACTGTCTCGAGAGACAGGCGTGCTTCGCAATATTGCATCCGCATGCCAGCGTGAGCGGCAGCGTCAAGGAACTGCCTGTCATAGGGTTTGGCGCTGTAGACCACGATCCGCATCTGTTTCTCCAGTCTCCAAACGAAAGCTGCCGTTACAGTGCGACGCGTCCGGCAGGTGGCTTAGCTGCGAAGGCCCGGTGCTTCCTGTCCCGTGCTTTCGACATATTCGGTATAGCCGCCGCCATATTGGTGGATACCATCGGGCGTCAGTTCCAGCACCCGGTTGGAAAGCGCGGCGAGGAAATGGCGGTCGTGCGAAACGAACAGCATCGTGCCCTCATAATCCGACAGGGCCTTGATCAGCATTTCCTTGGTGTCGAGATCGAGATGGTTGGTCGGCTCGTCCAGCACGAGGAAGTTCGGCGGATCGAACAGCATGGCGGCCATGACGAGACGGGCCTTTTCACCGCCGGAAAGAACACGGCAGCGTTTTTCCACGTCGTCGCCGGAAAAGCCGAAACAGCCGGCAAGGGCGCGCAACGGCGCCTGCCCCGCCTTCGGAAAACGCTCCTCCAGCCATTCGAGAATGGTGCTGTCGCCATCCAGAACATCCATGGCGTGCTGGGCGAAATAGCCGAGCTTGACGCTGGCGCCGAGCGTGACATTGCCGGAATCCGGTTCCGTCGTGCCGGTCACCAGCTTCAGCAGCGTCGATTTTCCAGCGCCGTTGACGCCCATGATGCACCAGCGTTCCTTGCGCCGCACCATGAAATCGAGCTCGCCATAGATCGTGCGGCTGCCATAGGCCTTGTTCACCTTCTTTAGCGCCACGACATCCTCGCCTGAGCGAGGAGCGGGGGCAAATTCGAAAGCCACCGTCTGACGCCGTTTTGGCGGCTCGACGCGGTCGATCTTCTCGAGTTTCTTCACGCGGCTCTGCACCTGCGAGGCGTGCGAAGCGCGGGCCTTGAAGCGTTCGATGAACTTGATTTCCTTGGCAAGCATGGCCTGCTGGCGTTCGAACTGCGCCTGCTGCTGCTTTTCGTTCTGCGCGCGCTGCTGTTCGTAAAAGCCGTAATCGCCGGAATAGGTGGTGAGATTGCCGGCATCGATTTCGATGATCTTGGTGACGATGCGGTTCATGAATTCGCGGTCATGCGACGTCATCAGCAAAGCGCCGTCGTAGTTTTTCAGGAAATCCTCGAGCCAGATCAGGCTTTCGAGATCGAGATGGTTCGACGGTTCGTCGAGGAGCATCACGTCCGGGCGCATCAACAGGATACGCGCAAGCGCCACGCGCATCTTCCAGCCGCCGGAAAGCTTGGAAACATCGCCGTCCATCATCTCCTGGCTGAAGCTCAACCCGTCCAGCACTTCGCGCGCACGGCCTTCCAGCGCGTAGCCGTCCAGTTCCTCATAACGCGCCTGCACTTCGCCGTAACGTTCGATGATGGTGTCCATCTCGTCCATCCGGTCGGGATCGGACATGGCGGCTTCCAGTTCCCGAAGCTCCGCCGCCACTTCGCTGACCGGGCCTGCCCCTTCCATGACTTCCGCGACGGCCGAGCGGCCGGACATTTCACCGACATCCTGATCGAAATAACCGACCGTCATGCCCTTTTCGACGACGACCTGGCCCTCGTCGGGCTGCTCTTCGCCGGTGATCATCCGGAACAGCGTGGTCTTGCCGGCGCCATTCGGACCGACAAGGCCGATCTTCTCACCGCGATTGAGCGCGGCGGAGGCCTCGATATAGAGAATGCGGTGACTGTTCGACTTGCTGATGTTTTCGATGCGGATCATGACAGGGCCTGTGAATGGGAGCGGCCCTCCTATGCCACGGGCCGCCGCCGCTGTCACCTGCCGCACACGTCTTGTCAGCCATGCAGCCGACAAGACGCTCCGGAGCAGCCCTCCGGAAACAGAGTTAGTTGGTGAGCGTGGCTATGCTGCCGGCAGCCTTGCGGGCGATTTCGCCAAAGGCTGTGACGATCTGCTCCATGTTTTCCGGCGCGTAATAATTGTCGAGGCTGGATGCGCAATATTGCAACAGCGACTTGCCCTTGTCCGGCGCCATGAAGGCGACGCTGAAAATCTTGATCCCGTCTTTCTTGGCGGTCTCGCAGGTGGTGCGCACGGACTGGTCGATGCTGGAATTCCACGAGGCGCTGTTGCCCGTCATTTCACCGTCGGTCATGAGAACAATGTAGCGCTCGAACGATTCACTGCCTTTGTCCTTGTGTGCTTTCGCTTCGTCAGTGTTGGATTTTTTAAGGGCGTTATAGGCGGCGTTCAGGCTGCTGCGGGCATCCGTGCCGCCGGAGGGAAATTCCGGGATCTGTTTGTTGACATAGCTGGCGACACTGCCCGTACCCCAGCTGATGGGCTGAGCAGCATATGTCTCGTGCGTATAGACCGAGGCACCGGTGCGGACGAGTTCTGAACCGCCGTTGGCCGTGTAGGTCGGATCAGCCTTGTTCAATGTTGCGACGAGGAACCCGACGGCGGTTTTGAGCGACGTGGCCTTGTTGACATAGCAGGGACTGGATGTGGCCTTCGCTTCGCTGGTACCCCAATTGTCAGCCGTATAAACCGGGCACGATTTTTTCGCGGTATTGATGGTATCCGTCTTGAATGACATCGAACCGGAACGATCAAGCGCCAGATACATGGAGATCGGTGCGCCCTTGTTGACGGTGCTCTTTGCGGTGCCCGTTACCGAAAGATCGAGTGTTTTTGCGCCAATGAACCCGAGCAGCGGATTGAGCTGTACGCGGTGGTTGATCGTGGTCTCGACGGTGTAGGTTTTGCCGCGGGCATTTTCCGTCTTTGTGATATTGGTCGGAGAATTCTGCTCCAGTTCCTTTTTCTCTTCCTCGGTCAGGTTCTTTTCCATCTGGGCCGCGATGAAGTTCTTGGCGATTTCCTTGATCTGCTCGTCCGTCAGGTCGCCCATTTTCAAACGGGCTTCGGTGGCCGCCGCAAGGGCTGCCGAATCCGCGGTATTCTGCATATCCGCTTTCACCTGCATCACATTGGCCAACTCCATGCCGGCGCCGGCAAAACCCAGCAACACCGGCAGCAGAATGGCCGTCATCATGCCGAAATTCCCGCTGGTATCGGCAAGAAAACGGCGCTTCGGTTTTTGATGTGCAGAGGCGGTCATGACGGGCTCACGGATTAGAATATTCGACTGAGCACAGAGAAGCCGCAAACGATGTAAAATCCGCTAACGTGATCGGTTCAATTTTACGCAGCGATCAAATTGGAGCAGTTTTCGAAGTATTTTCAAGAATTGTTGGCGCGATGGCCGCAATAATACACATCGTGTCATTATTGGACGGGGATGACGTCGACGGCCTGTTTTATCTGCTGGTTGCCATAGCTCTTCAAGACACCGATCACAGGGGCGACATCGGAATAGTCCCGGCCGTAACCGACGACGATATGGTCGCTTCCGGCGACGATATCATTGGTGGGATCGAGTTCCAGATAACCGGCTGCTTCTCCGCACCAGACGCGAACCCAGGCATGCATTGCATCGGCACCTTCAAGCCGTTCCTTGCCCGGTGGCGGAATGGTGCGCAGGAAACCGCTGACATAACCTGCGGGAATGCCGAGGCTGCGCAGCGCCATGATCATGATATGCGAAAAATCCTGGCACACGCCGCGCTTCAGCTTGAAGGCTTCCGATGGCGTCGTATCGACGGTCGTCGCTTCGCCGTCATAGGTAAAGTCCTTATGGATGCGTTTGCACAGAGAGCGCGCGATTTCGCGAATGGTCATTCCCGGTTGCAGCAATTCCCGGGCATAGGCGGATATTGCCGCATCCATTCCGATCCTTGGGCTTGCGCCGATGAAGTGGTGCGGCGACTGGAAATCGAGCGACCAGACATCGGCCAGGTCCTGCGGCAGGCGGGAAAGCTCGGGCGAAAAATCCGCCGTCAGCGCCGGCGCCTCCACCATCACGCGGGCCTGCATACGGATATCCAGCTTTTCATGCGGAGCGCGCAGATGCACTGACGTGGCCGATTGATGAAAGAAGTCCTCGAAGGTGGCACGTTCTTCCGGCACCGGCGAAACATCGATGGAGCCGGCGACAAGCCGCTGCCGGCCGGGGATGGAGAGCGGCAGGACACGGATGATGTGGCGCGCGCCGTGGGCCAGCGTGTCGTAGGTGTAACCCATATGCAGGGAAAGATCGTAAAGCATAGGATTATCCGAGATAGGTCCGGGCCAGAACATCGGAGAGATGTTCCATGTCGGTTTCGAGCTGGCGATAGATCGCGCCGTTCATGTTTTCCGGCGTCATAACGGCGAGCCCGGAATGCAGACGCATCGCCTCGCGATAGAAAGGCGACATCTGGCCGTTGACGAAAGCGTTCGGAAGCTGCTCCACCTCGGTGCGGATCTCGTTCAGCTGGAACAGGATCGAGCGGGGATTGAGCGGGTCGAGCGCCAGAAGGTCGGTCACGGTCAGGCCGGCCGTATTGACGTTGTAGCGGCGGCGATGGGTCATGACACTGTCGCCTATTTCGAGCAGCATGTCATAGGAGCCGTCAGGTGCGTCCGGGCCGGTCATATGGCCGAGAAGACGCGTCATATGCAGGCCGCGCTCCAGGTAGCGGCCGATCGACAGGAAACGCCAGCCGGTGAAGCGATACATGTTTTCGTGCACGAGACCGGCAAAGCCCGCAAGCTTGCGCAGCAGGATCGTCATGGCATGGGTAGCGTCGTCGCCGGGGGCCACTTTCGCGTGGAAACGGCGGGCGGTCTTGGCAAGGTCGTTCAGCGCCAGCCACCCGTCAGGCGAAAAGCGGTCGCGGATATTGCTGGCGGAATAAAGCGCGCTGTTGATGTTGTTCAGCAGGCTTTCCGGCACGGCATCGCTCATCTCCACATCGAGCGCTTCGAGATAGCGTGTCACATGCGCGAGCAGAGGCTGGCGCGGATCGGCGGATTCGGCATAACGTCCGTGCCAGGCGCGCAGGATGCGCAGGGCGCCTTCCGAACGCTCGATATAACGGCCGAGCCAGAAGAGATTGTCGGCTGCGCGGCTCGGGAGGCTGCCCGGCATATTGCGTGTAAAGCTTTCTTCCGCCGGCAGTAGCGTGGTGCGTTCCACCGGCTTGTCGCTGACGATCCATACATCCGCAGCGCTTCCGCCCGATTGCATGGCGATGGCGGAGACATCGTTGCTGCTGCCGATACGGGCAAAGCCGCCGGGCATGATCTGCCAGCCATCCTGGGTGCGCGCGGCAAAAACGCGAAGGCTCATCGGGCGCGGCACGAGCTTGTTGTCGATATAGGCCGGGGTTGTCGAAAGCGTCACCACTTCCTGTCCCACCAGCCTGTGGCCGTCGGAGGCGAGCCAGTCGCTGATCGATTCCTTTGCCGTTTCGCGCAGCGATGAGCCGAGCACGGATTGTCCGTTGTCGTCAAAGAAGGGAAGCCTTGAGTAGGCCGGGCCGATGACCATGCCTTCGATATTGCCGGCGACATGGCGGCGTTCCGATTCCTGCCCGCACCACCAGGTGGCAATCGATGGCAGTTTCAGCTCCTCGCCCAGAATGTGGCGGCAGATGCGCGGCATGAAGGCGAGCAGCGCCCGCGTTTCGAGAATGCCGCTGCCGAGCGCATTGACGACGGTGAGCGCCTCATTGCGCAGCGCCTGCACCATGCCCGGCGTGCCGATATGGGATTGCTGGTTCAGTTCCAGCGGATCGGAATAGGAGGCGTCGAGACGCCGCCAGAGAACCCCGACCGGTTTCAGCCCCGCTACGGTTCTGACCATGACGCGGCCGTTGACGACGGTGAGGTCTTCGCCTTCCAGCAGCATGAAGCCGAGATAACGGGCGATATAGGCGTGTTCGAAATAGGTTTCGTTGGCGGGGCCGGGCGTCAACACGGCGATCCGGTCGTCGGGGTGCTTTCTTTGCGCCTGCAGCGTGTCGCGGAAAGCGCCGAAGAACGAGGCCAGACGGTGCACATGGGTTTCGGCATAGATATCGGAAAGTGCACGGGTGGTGGCCACCCGGTTTTCCAGCGCGAAACCCGCACCGGAAGGCGCCTGCGTCCTGTCGGCCAGCACCCACCAGTTGCCGTCAGGTCCGCGCCCGATCTCGAAGGAACAGAAATGCAGATAATGGCCGCTTGCCGGTTTCACGCCGACCATGGGCCGCAGATATTCCGGATTGGAGGCGATCAAGGCCGGGGGTACGAAACCTTCCTTGACCAGCCGGTTTTCGCCGTAAAAATCGGCGACCATGGCTTCGAGAAGATTGGCGCGCTGTTTCAGCCCTTCGGAGAGAACCGCCCACTCCCTGTCGTCGATCAGCACCGGAATATGGGAGATCGGCCAGTTTCTTTCGCTGCTGCCCTTGCCGTAATCGCGGTAGAACACGCCGGCATCGCGCAGGTAGCGGTCGGTGCGGGCAAAGCGCTCATGCAATTCCCGTTCCGACATGCGCGACAGGGCGTCGAGCAGGGTCTTCCAGACCGGCCTGACCTTGCCGTTGGTATCGAGCATTTCGTCGGCAACGCCCGGCAAAGGGGAATATTCAAGCCCACGCGGTTGCGCGCTCGTTTCCGTCTTGCGTTCCGTTGCCGGGGCTTTGGACAATTTACACTCCGTAAGGCCGACGCAGATCGAGCGTCAGCGGAAATTCTGGCGACATGGTTTCCGCTTGTAGCGGATATTGCCCTGCCGTATGCCCCCATGGTTCGAAACGGGCGAGGCGGCGTGCCTCGGCCTCATTGCCGTTGACGGGAAAGGTCTCGTAATTGCGCCCGCCCGGATGAGCAACATGGTAGATGCATCCGCCGATAGATCGCCTCGACCATGTATCATAAATGTCAAAGGTCAAGGGTGAATTGACGGGCAGAACGGGATGCAGGCCGGAAGCGGGCTGCCATGCCTTGAAGCGAACGCCGGCGACCGCGACACTGCGGTTTTCGGTCGGGGTCAGCGGAACGGCGCGGCCGTTGCAGGCAACCGCGTAACGGGCAGGGTTGGAGGTTTCCAGCCGCACCTGCAGGCGCTCGACGGAGCTGTCGACATAACGCACGGTTCCGCCGATGGCGCCCTGTTCGCCCATCACATGCCAGGGCTCCAGGGCCTGGCGCAATTCCAGCTTCGCGCCCTCATATTCCACTTCCCCGAAGAAGGGGAAACGGAATTCCTGCTGGGCGGTGAACCATTCCGGCTTGAGGTCGAAACCGTTTTCCCTGAGGTCGGCAAGCACGTCGAGGAAATCCGCCCAGATATAATGCGGCAGCATGAAGCGGTCGGCGAGCGCCGTACCCCAGCGCACGAATTTGCCGGCGGCCGGGTTTTTCCAGAAACGGGCGATGAGGGCGCGCACCAGCAATTGCTGGGCGAGCGACATGCGCGCGTTGGGCGGCATTTCGAAACCACGGAATTCCACAAGGCCAAGGCGGCCGGTCGGCCCGTCAGGGGAAAACAGCTTGTCGATGCAGATTTCGGCGCGATGGGTATTGCCCGTCACATCCGTCAGAAGATTGCGGAACAGCCGGTCGACCAGCCATGGCAGGGGCGGCACGCCTTCTCCGGGGGCAGGCACCTGCGCAAGCGCGATCTCCAGCTCGTAGAGACTGTCGTGGCGGGCTTCGTCGATACGCGGCGCCTGGCTCGTCGGGCCGATGAAGAGGCCTGAGAAGAGATAGGAGAGCGAGGGGTGCCGCTGCCAGTGCAGAACGAGGCTTTTGAGAAGATCGGGCCGGCGCAGGAAGGGGCTGTCATTGGGGTTGGCGCCGCCCACGACCACATGGTTGCCGCCGCCGGTGCCGGTGTGGCGGCCGTCGATCATGAACTTGTCGGCGCCGAGACGCGACTGACGCGCTTCCTCATAAACAGCCGTGGTGATGTCGACGCAATCCTTCCAGCCCGCGGCGGGATGGATGTTGACCTCGATGACGCCGGGATCGGGTGCAACGCGGATGACATTGACGCGCTCGTCATGCGGCGGCGCATAACCTTCGATATGGACCGGCAGTCCAAGCTCGGCGGCAGCCGCCTCCGCTGCTGCAATCAGTTCCAGATAGTCCTCGATGCGCTCGACCGGCGGCATGAAGACGCAGAGCCTTCCGTCACGCGGTTCCACCGACATGGCGGTGCGCACCGCGCCGCCGATTTCGCCGAGCGTCTGTTCGATGCGCTCCTGCCCTGCGGCCTCGCTGGCATGGAAGGAGGCTTCGGGCATGGCGCGGCCCGATGGCCTCAGCACATCGGGAAGCGGACCGCGGGGGATCGAAGGATCGGCTTCATGAATATAGGGATAGGCGGATGGCGGCACATAGGGCAGGGTGCCGAGCGGCAGGCGGTAACCCACCGGGCTGTCACCCGGAACCAGGAATATTTTACCGCGCCGCGTCTTCCATTTTTCGCTGATCCAGCGTTTGCCGGCGGCGCGCGCATTCCATGCCTGAACGGGAAGAATATAACCGGTCGGTGTCGTCAGTCCCCGTTCGAAGACGCGGGCCATGCGGTTTCGCTCCTCCGGGTCTTTGAGTTTGGAATTGGACGGGTCGACATTGTCGGGAAGGCTGCCTTCCTTGATGATCCATTCGGCCGGATCCTCATAGGCCGGCAGCACCAGCTCAGGCTCGATGCCGAGATGGGAGGCTATGCCGCCCAGCAGTTTTTGCGCATCTTCCGCCTTGACGCCCGTATTTGCGCCCTCCTCGGCGATCAGCGCCGGGTTCTGCCAGATCGGCAGGCCGTCCTTGCGCCAATAGAGCGAGAAGGTCCAGCGCGGCAGGCTTTCGCCCGGATACCATTTCCCCTGCCCGTAATGTAGAAAGCCGCCCGGTGCGAAACGCTCACGCAGGCGGCGGATCAGGGCATCGGCCTTTTCACGCTTTGTCGGCCCGACCGCGCCGGTGTTCCATTCGTCGGATTCGAAATCGTCGATGGAAACGAAGGTCGGTTCTCCGCCCATGGTCAGCCGGACATCATGGCTGTTCAGAACGTCATCGACCTCCTGACCGAGCGCGTTGAGTTCCTCCCAGCTTTCATCCGAAAAGGGTTTGGTGATGCGCGGCGTTTCGGCAACCCGCCGGACCTGCATGTCGAAGGCGAATTCCGTGTTGGCATGGCCGTAATAACCGCCGGAAATCGGCGCCGCATTGCGGTAATGCGGCGTTGCCGCCAGCGGAATATGGCTCTCGCCCGTCAGAAGTCCCGAGGTGGGGTCAAGGCCGATCCAGCCCGCGCCGGGCATATAGACTTCGGCCCAGGCATGCAGATCGGTAAAATCCACTTCGGTGCCGGATGGGCCATCCAGCGCTTTGAGATCGGGGGTGAGCTGAATGAGATATCCCGACACGAAACGGGCGGCGAGGCCAAGATGCCGCAGAACCTGCACGAGCAGCCAGCTGGTATCGCGGCAGGACCCCTTGCCGGAAGCAAGCGTTTCCTCCGGCGTCTGGACGCCCGGTTCCATGCGGATGACGTAACCGATCTCCTGTTGCAGGCGGGCATTGAGGCCAACGACCATATCCACCGTCTGCTGCCCCGGCGTGCGGTCGACGGTGGCCATAAAGGCGGCAAGCAGCGGGCCTGTCGGCTCCGGCTTCATGTAGATGGAGAGATCGTCGCGCAATTCCTGCGGATAGTCGAAGGGCCACTTTGTCGCCTCTTCCTCCACAAAGAAATCGAACGGATTGTAAACCGTCATATCGGCGACAAGATCGACCTCGATCTTAAATTCCGTCGCCGGCTCGGGAAAAACGAAGCGGGCGAGGTAATTGCCGTAGGGATCCTGCTGAAGGTTCACGAAGTGATTGGAGGGCGAAACCTTGAGCGAATGGCTGATAACGCGGGTTCTGGAGTGCGAGGCGGGCTTTAATCTTATGATCTGTGGTCCAAGGCGAACCGGATTGTCGTATTTATAATGCGTCAGATGATAGATGCTCGCTTTGATCGCCATTAATCTGCCTTGCCCGGTTTTCCGGCTTATGCGGTTTGTCCGCCCCTCTGAAATTATTCGGATTTTGTGCAATGCAGGAAAAGAAAGCAAGGATCATTTCCGGGGGCAACCGCATTGTTGGTCGAGGTCGCGATATTTGCCCGCGGTAAGAATTGTCCGGGCTTTTCAATCATCGCCGCTGAGATTTCGCCGGGATTGTGGACAAGGTCGAACGGCGTGTTATTGCTTGGCAACGAAAGGCGCAGAATCGCGACCCGCTTTCTTTGCCGACTGACGTTTCGGAATGGAATGAATGGCAACAACGGTGACCGACGATCAGCGCAAAAGCGCGGCTAATCCTTCGGGTTTCGATCTCGATTTCCCGGCGCAGCTGCGCATGATGGGGCGTGCCTTCTGGACCTCGCCGGTGCGCACCCGGCTGATCTTGCTGTCGATAGCGCTGCTCACGGTGATATTGCTCACCGCCTATGGGCAGATCAGGCTCAATGAATGGAACGCGCCGTTTTACAACGCGCTGGAGCGGCGCGATCTTGCCGCCTTCATTCACCAGCTGGAGGTCTTCGCCATCATCGCGGGGCTGTTGCTTCTCCTCAACGTCATCCAGACCTGGCTGAACCAGATGACGGCGCTGAACATGCGCGAGGGTCTTGCCAAGGATATGGTGGATCAATGGCTGAAACCGGGACGGGCCGCGCGTCTTGCCGGTTTCGGCACGATTGCGATCAACCCCGACCAGCGCCTGCATGACGATGTCCGCAATCTGGCTGAAAGCAGCACGGCGCTTTCCATCGGTCTCGTCAATGCGACGATCCTGCTCGTCAGCTTTATCGGCGTCCTCTGGTCGCTCTCGGCCGGCTTCGCCATCACCATCAGCGGCGATACCTATGCGATCCCCGGCTATATGGTCTGGGCGGCGATCCTTTACGCCGGTTCCGCTTCCCTGCTCAGCAATCTCGTCGGTTATCGGCTGGTGGGGCTGAATGCCGAGCGTTATTCCAAAGAGGCGGAGCTTCGCTTCTCACTGATGCGGGCCAGCGAAAATCTTGCCGCCATTGCCCTTGCACGTGGCGAAAAGAACGAAAGGCGGCGGATAGGCATCGATATTGATGCGGTGCTCGGCGTCATTCGCGGGCTCGCTATGGCGCTAACGCATCTGACATGGGTTTCGGCAGGATATGGCTGGCTGGCGGTGGTGGCGCCGATCCTGATCGCGGCTCCGGTTTATTTCTCCGGCAACCTCACCTTCGGCGGGCTGATGATGGCTGTCGGTGCGTTCAACCAGGTCAACACGGCACTGCGCTGGTACATTGACAATTTCGGGCCGATCGCCAGCTGGAAGGCGACGTTGCAGCGCGTTTCGGTGTTCCGTAACGCCCTTATCCAGATGGACAGCGTCGAACAGCACGGCCTGGCGATCGATCTGCAACGCAGCGCGGAGAATGAAAAAATCCGTCTCCAGTCGGTGGTGATCTGCCGCGATGCGGGTGGGCAGGATCTGGATCGCGGCTTCCAGCTGCGCGAGAGCGAAGTCGAGATCGGGCCGGGCGAACGGCTGATGATCAATGGCGAGCAGGGCGTGAACCGAAGGCTGCTGTTTGCGGCCATGGCGGGCCTGTGGCCCTGGGGGCAGGGCAGGATTGAGATGCCCGAGCAGTCCGACACGCTTTTCATCGCCCAGCACGGCTATCTGCCGGCGGGATCGCTGCGTGAAATTCTCGCCTATCCGCGCGCGCCCCAGCGTTTCGCCGATGCGGATTATGTCTCGGCGCTCACAGCCTGCGGGCTTGGCGAGATGGCATCGCGTCTCGAGGAAAACATTCGCTGGGATAAAAAACTGGATTCGGATGAGCAGGCCAGCATTCGGGTTGCCAATGCCCTGCTGCTGAAGCCGAAATTCGTCGTTATCGACGATTTGCTCGAAGGGCTGGAAAAACAGACGCAGGATACGCTGGCGGAAGTTCTGAACGGGATCGAGGGTGCGGCGATCGTCTATATCGGCCGGTCGGAAACATTCCTGTCGGTGCTCGCCCCGGCTGTGGCGCATCTCGACCACACCGCGCAGAAGGAAAATATCTCCAGGCCCGGGAGTGCTCCGCAATAGGGCATTGGATATCGGGCTGGTCCGAGCGGACTAGAGCCGCAAATGCCATTTGTCCGAATCGAGCCGCTGCTGTTTGGCAAGGCTTATGGTGGTGTCCGGCTCTACCTGAGAACGCAGGGCAAGGGTGCCGGTCGCCAGGCTGATGGCGACGACGCTGGCGACCGCCAGGACGATACGGTCGTAGCGCTGCTGTATTGTGTTGTTTCCACTCCAGTCGTAGGCCATTCGGATGCCCTCGCGTTTTTTGGAATCGTGCCTCATCATGGTTAACCGAAGATTACGATGGCTCTGTGATTCCTTGCTGTTTTGGAAGGGCTGCCGCGACAAATCGGCTATTGGCGGATGGGGCGCGGTTGTTTAAGTCCGGCAGCGGGAGGCTTGTGAAAGGACTTTGAGATATGGACCAGCAACCGCCCGCCGATATGGAACTCACGCTCAGAACGCTTGCGATGCCCGCCGATGCCAACCCCGCCGGCGATATTTTTGGCGGCTGGGTCATGTCGCAGATGGACCTTGCCGCTTTCGTCCGCGCCAATGATGTGGCCGGCGGCCGCACTGTCACCGTCGCAGTCAATGAGATCGTCTTCAAGAAGCCGGTCAAGATCGGCGACACATTGTGTGTCTATACCAAAATCGAAAAGATCGGCCGCACCTCCGTCACGTTGAAGATCGAGGCCTGGACCCGCAGGCACTATCAGGATTCACGCGAGAAGGTGACGGAGGCCGTTTTCATCATGGTCGCGGTGGACGACAACGGCGATCCGCGTCCCGTCCGCAAGGAGGCGTGAGGCGGCATCCTCATTTTCTTTTCAAAGCAATTCCGAAGCGCCTGCAAAAGATTAAAAGCATCGGCGTTTCGGATTTTTCGCAATTCGATGTCGGTCCGCTCAATACTTTAGAAATATCCAATTTATTTATCAATTTTTGCGATCAAGATATGGAATAGGACGGGGATCAGGCTTTGACCATTCCAGGTGTT
Source organism: Agrobacterium sp. CFBP 3001 (assembly GCF_027871605.1). Taxonomy (NCBI): domain Bacteria; kingdom Pseudomonadati; phylum Pseudomonadota; class Alphaproteobacteria; order Hyphomicrobiales; family Rhizobiaceae; genus Agrobacterium; species Agrobacterium sp. CFBP 3001. The sequence goes on along the minus strand of NZ_JAQAHD010000014.1, from coordinate 2,333 downwards.
GTTATTGTCGGCGGCGCTCACGGTACGCTCGCCCTTGCCCGAAGCCTCGGCGCCCTGAATGTGCCCGTTTATTACCTCACCCACGATTCTCCTTTGCCGGGTTGGTCGCGTTTCGTGCGGAAAACAATCCGCTGGGCCGGCCCGCATGATGCCGGGGCACTGCCGTTCCTGCGTCAAATGGCCGACAAGCATGGTTTGAAGGGCTGTCTGCTGGTGCCGTCCGGCGATGGAGAGGTCCAGCTTGTTGCGCAGCATCGTGAGGAACTGTCCTCGCTCTACAAAATCATCCTGCCGGATTGGACTGCGCTGCAATGGCTCTGCGAAAAGCCGCTGCTTTACCAGCGCGCCGCAGAACTTGGCGTCAGTATTCCGCGAACCTATGCGCTGGCATCGGCCGCTGACATCGATACGCTGGACATATTGTTTCCCGTCATTCTCAAGCCGAATATGGGCGGTGGCGATACCACCATCGCCAGAGCGAAAGTCATTCGCGCCGATGACCGACATGCTCTGAAAACGGCTTTTGCCGATGCGAGTGGAGAGATCGGCGCTGGCAATGTCGTCGTACAGGAACTCATTCCGGGTGGGGGAGAAAGCCAGTTCTCCTACGCCGCGCTCTGGCTGAACGGAGAGCCGGTAGCGGAATTCACTGCCCGGCGCGCTCGGCAATATCCTGTCGATTTCGGCTATACCAGCACCAGCGTCGAGGTCGTCGACAACGGGCAGGCGGTGGATGCGGCCCGAAAAATACTGAAATCGGCCGGTCATAGCGGGCTGGTCGAGGCGGAATTCAAGCTCGACGGCCGGGACGGAAAACTGAAGCTTCTCGATGTCAATCCACGCCCATGGTCATGGTTTGGCCTTTGCTCTGCAGCGGGCATCGACCTTGGCGCCCTGCTATGGCGGGTCGCCAATGGCGAGCCGGTCGGCCAGCCCGGCAATGCGCGGCAGGGCGTTTCCTGGTCCTATCTTGTCCGCGATTCCGTTGCCGCCTTCACATTGGCCCGAAGGGGGCAGGCGAAAATCGGCGACTATTTCGCTTCTCTTCGCAATATCCGCAGCTGGGCCGCCTTTGCGCCGAACGATCCCTTGCCGGGCCTGATCGATCTGCCGTTGACGGTCTCGAGAGTCGTGAGAAAACGCCTTCTTCCCAGCCTGACATCAGGACAATCGGGGAGAATTTTCTTTCAGCCGATAAAACGCCTTGTGAAATATGGAGCCATAAGGGCGGGGCTGGAGGTGAGTTCTCTCCCGGCCGTCCGTTCGGCATTTCCGTCTTTTGCCGGCCGTGGTGTGATCTTCACGCTTCATCATGTGCGCCCCGGAGGCGCTGTTTCGGCTTTCGCACCCAATGTGCAATTGTCCGTCACGCCGCAATTTCTGGAAGAGGCGATACAGGCCGCACTCGAATGCGGTCTCGTTCCCGTGCATCTGCACGATCTGCCGGCTCTGCTTGCCGATAATCACGAGGGCCGGTCGTTCTGCGCCTTCACGCTTGATGACGGCTATCGAAACAATGCCGACTATGCCGCGCCGATCTTCCGTAAATATGCCGTTCCCTACACGATTTTCATCACGCCGGGTTTTGTGGAGCGAACACGCAGCCTCTGGTGGGAAACCGCCGCTGCCCTGACGCAGAAAGCCGCGTCGTTCGAATTCGATTTCGGGGCGGGGCCGGAGCATGTGGCATGCGCCAGCCCTTCGCAGAAAGCGGAGGCATTCATGCGGCTTGAAGATTTTGTCCAGAACTTTTCCGAAGACGAGGCGGTGGAAAGGATCGATCATGTCGCGAGGCAGCATGGCGTCGATCCCATCGCGATCGTGGACGAACTTGTCATGGATGAAGATGAGCTCAGGGCGCTGGCGAAGGACCCTCTGGTGCATTTCGGCGCGCATACCATGACGCATGTGAATATGCGTAAGGTCGATGCGGCGCGTCTGGCTTATGAGATCGCGGAATCGACGCGCCGGGTGGAAGCCTATGCCGACCATCGGCCACGGTCCTTTTCCTATCCCTATGGCTGGGTAAAGGCCGTGGGAGAACGGGAAGCGAAAGCGGTTCAAGATGCAGGATTTTCCGCGGCAGTGACCACGCAGGCGGGCGTTATCGGTCCCCACAGCCTTGAAAAGCCGACGCAGTTACCGCGTGTATCGCTGAATGGACGCTTTCAGAAAAAGCGCTTCGTCAAGGCGCTCATCTCGGGCCTGCCCTTCCGGTTCATCTAGAGCAGATCCTGTTCAATCCGGGTCATATCCTGCAGCCCTGAAGTAGTTTGCGCATTCTGCGGATGTGAATCGGGGGATCAATGTGCCGACGGCATCCCATAGGGCGT